>JAPPAR010000010.1 GCA_026705445.1 Candidatus Dadabacteria bacterium | reverse complement strand
TCCCCTGAAAAGAGATTATCGAACTCAGTGGTGCGTTTTAAAGTTCAAGTTGTGACAGAAAAAAAGAAGAAAAAGAAGGACGGCGAAAAAGCTTGCCGTGGACGACGGAAACACCCAGTAATAAACCGCTAGCTGTCGGGTGCGTAATGAAAAAGATCCCTGATTCAAAGTACGGTCCCAGATTGCTCTGTCAATCATTGTGCTTAACGCTTCTTCTGCTGCTTTGCCCGACGTCGGCGGAAGCCGAGACCCTGACCGGCAAGCCTTACGTTACAGACGGCGATACGGTCAAAATTTCGGGAGAACGGATCAGGCTTGAAGGAATTGACGCGCCGGAGAGGAACCAGCGGTGCAAAGACGCATCTGGAAAAGGCTATGACTGCGGCATTGTTTCAACCGCAGCTCTTAGAAACAAAATAGGGCGCAATTCCATTACGTGCGAGGGAACAAAGCGCGACCGCTACGGACGCTTTCTCGGGGTCTGCTACCTAAATGAACTCGACTTAAACGGCTGGATGGTCCGAAACGGTTACGCTCTCGCCTACGCACGCTACTCGGGCCGTTATGTCTCCGCCGAACAGGAGGCCCGCGAAAACAGCCGCGGCCTGTGGGCCGGGGAGTTCGTCGCGCCCTGGAGCTGGCGAAAAGGAGAACGGCTCGCGACCGGTTCCCGACCGCACGGTCAGTAAGCAGACAGCGAAGTATTGAAAAACCGGGAGTTCGTGTCACTCTTACCTTCATGGAAAACGAAACAGCAGGTTCCCCCGAGGAAAGCCGCGGACTCTCCGAAGACTGGGTGGTTTTCGGACCGGCTTTCATCCTTATAGCCCTCGGGCTTCTTTTTCCCTATCTTTCTCTTCCCAAGTTTTCATGGACACCAGATTCTCTGGGCGAGGTCTTAAGCGCAAAGAACATCTCTCTTTCCCTTTCGCTGGGAGTGGTCTTTTTGTTTTTTTCAAGCTTCGGTGTCCGTATGATGGGCGGATCGGTTGCTCGTTATGTCGTGGGTTTTCCCATAGTTTTCGCACTTGCGTGGGCATCCAAGTTTCTGGCCGGAAACGCAATGGCCAAGGAATGGGGTGTAAGCTATGTCATCTTTGCTCTTTTAATCGGAATGTTCGTTGGCAATGTTTTCCCCGATCGCTTCCGGGAGGCGGTCCGCACCGAGTACTACATCAAGATTGGGCTTATAATTCTGGGCTCCGGAATCCTGTTCGGCAAAATACTCTCCGCGGGGTCGGCGGGGATTCTGCAAGCCCTGTTCGTTGTGCTCGTCATCTGGTACGCATGCTACTGGATCTGCAGGAGGCTTGCCGTGGATTCCGAGTTCGCCGCCATGCTCTCCACAGCCGTTTCCATCTGCGGAGTCTCTGCCGCCATTGCGGCCTGCGGAGCCATAGGCGGAGACAGAAAAAAGCTTTCCTACGTAACTTCTCTCGTTCTCATAGTGGCCGTCCCCATGATGCTGATCATGCCTTGGGCTGTAGAGCATTTCCAGATTCCTGCGGTGATCGGAGGAGCATGGATCGGAGGAACCATTGACACCACAGGAGCCGTGGTAGCGGCTGGGGAACTGGTGGGAGAATCGGCGATGAACGCTGCCGTGGTGGTGAAGTTTTCGCAGAACGCCATGCTGGGTCTAGCGGCGTTTGCCCTTTCTCTTTGGTGGACATTTCGCCAAGGAGCGGATGAAGGGGTAAAGCCGTCGGTCGGGGTCATCTGGGAGCGTTTCCCAAAGTTCATATTAGGTTTCATGGCGGCATCCCTTCTTTTTTCCTTCGCAGTTGGAGACGATCTTGTTTCGCAGACCAAGGGACTCATGAAAGGGCTTCGCGGCTGGTGGTTCGCCCTTGCGTTTGTGTGTATTGGCCTTGAGACCCGTTTTTCCACCCTGGTCAGCATGGAAGAAGGACGGCCCGCCTACGCGTTTCTCATAGCGCAGGGAATGAACGTCATCTGGACACTGATTATAGCCTGGATTCTTTTCGGCGGCTTGTTATTCCCCGCCCCTGTTCTATAAAAGCCTTTGATCGTATCACAGGTCCCTAGAAACTCTGCAGCTCATTAGATCCTCGGCGCTATCGGCAGCATAGCTCCCGTTATTGCCAAACCCGCAAAGCCAAGTACCTTAATTGCAGCAAATATTCCAAAGGAGTTCGCAACAATGAAAGCGATTATCTATCACGAATTCGGAGAAACCGATGTTCTTAAATACGAAGAGGTGAGCGAGCCGGAACTTGGACCGGGAGAAGTCCTTGTAGAGGTAAAATCCTCCTCCATAAACTTCGTCGACCTCAGGCTCAGAAGCGGGAAATCACCCCGTCCAGTGCCCCTGCCGCACGTGGGGGGAGTAGACGTGGCGGGCATTGTATGCGAGAAAAGCGAGGACGTGTCTGACGTGGAAACGGGCGATCGGGTCATGATCATGCCGGCCGTGCGCTCGGAAAGGGGCCTTGAGATAGTCGGGGTCAACCTCCACGGAGGATTCGCTGAATATGTAAAGATACCTTCATCTAACGTGGTATCGATTCCCGAAGGGCTCTCCTTTGACGACGCGGCAACCCTTCCAACCTGCTACGTCACCGCCTGGTACGGCTTCTGCGAAAGAGGGAATATCGCCAAGGGAGAAACAGTGCTTGTGCACGCGGCGGGAAGCGGAACGGGAAGCGCGGCGATCCAGGTAGCCAAGCTCTTCGATTCCTTCGTAATAGCTACCGCGGGAAGCGACGAAAAACTTGAGAAGGCAAAAGAAATCGGAGCCGACGTCACCATAAACTACAACTCCTCGGATCTCGGAGAGGAGCTAAAGAAAATTACAAAAACGCATAAGATAAACATGATCTTCGATCCCGTGGGAGCTTCGGTGTGGAAAGAGAACACGCAGTATCTGGCCCCCGGGGGAAAACTTCTGCTGATCGGAGTTGCCGGAGGTGGCGCCACGGAAGCAGCCCTCGGCCCGCTTATCATGAAAGATCTCTCCGTACTGGGAGTAACGGTGTTTAACGCCCGGGCGGAACACTTCGAGAAAGTCGCGCAGCTTGCCGAAGAAGGTGCCCTAAAACCTTCGATACACAGCAGGTTTCACCTGAGTGAAGCGGCTGCGGCGCAGAAAATTCTTGAAGACCGCCAGCAGTTCGGAAAAGTCATCCTGAACCCGTAAGGAAAAGCCTGATTTTCAAGGTGAGCATCAAAAATCTGTTCGCGGCGTTTCTGTTCGCCCTCTTCGCCGCGCCAGTTGTATGCCTAGCAAAACCGCACTGCCCAAAAAGCATAATATCGCTCACTTTGGCTTCAGATGAAATCCTAGTCGATATAATCGGCGACAGAAAGAAAATAGCTGCGCTTACCTATTTCTCGACCGACCCGCTGATCTCAAACGTCGTGGAAAAAGCGCGGGGAATTCCGCAGGTCCAAGCAAACCTCGAGCAGGTAATTGCAAAATCTCCGGATCTCGTGATAGTCGCGGGTCACACTAACCCGAACATACGCGCGCATCTTGAGGCAGCGGGAATAAAAGTACTGGTGCTCCACGAAATCGCCTCTCTTGAGAGCATAAAAAAGAATATAGAACTGGTTGGAGAGGCTGTCTGCGAGGAAGCCGCGGCGAAAAACCTCGTAAAAAAAATGGAAGCCCAGATCGCGGATGCCAGGGAAAAGATTCCGCCTCACGCAAAAGCCCCGACGGTTCTTTTCTACGGAGCTCCAGGGTTCACGGTCGGCAAACGCTCAACCATAAACGACATAATAGAAAGTTCCGGAGCCATAAACCTCCCGGCACGCCTCGGGCTAAGCGGACACAGCAACATATCTACCGAATACGTAATCCAGAACAACCCTGACCTAGTGCTTACAAGTAGTTATAATCCATCTCACCCGGATTTTGTGGGCCAGATGTTCAAAAATTCCGCCTTCAGAGACAAGAAGATCATAGTCGTCGCGGGAAAACATCTAGACGCCGCGTCTCATTATGCGGCACGGGCCGTAATTGATCTGGTGAACCTGATATTCAGAGCAGAGAACAATGCCGACCGGTAAGAAAACGCTTTCCGTATACGTAGTACTCGCCTCCCTGCTTCTGTTGACCGTCATTGTGTGCGTATCGCTCGGGGCGGTGAGTGTTCCGTTTGACAAGGTAGTCAGCGTGATAGCCGGCAAGCTGCTCTGGCTTGATACCGGAGCGGGAATCGAAAAATCACAGGAACTTATCGTTTGGAACGTTAGGCTCCCCAGGGTTCTTCTCGCCGCCACCATAGGAGGAGGACTCTCAATTGTGGGAGCGGTAATGCAGGCGATGTTCAGAAACCCCCTTGCTGAACCTGGAATACTGGGCTGGTCAAGCGGAGGGGCTTTTTTCGCCGTTCTGGTGATCTACACCGGTATTCATCAGCAGTGGTTTCTTCTGCTCCCTCTCGCTGCGTTTGCAGGCACACTCCTCACGGCATACGCAGTCTACGGAATATCACGTTACAGGGGGTTTGTCGAGAATACGACGCTTCTTCTCTGCGGGGTAGCACTAGGAACACTTTTTGTCTCTCTCACGACTTTCGTGCTTTCGGTATCAAACGCGTGGTCAATGAAGGAAATGCTTTTCTGGATAATGGGCGGAGTCGACTCGCGCACATGGACGCATTTCGCAATGGCAGCGGTTCCCGTGCTTGCCGCCTCGGTTATGCTGCTTTTTTACGCTAAGAACCTAAACGCAAGACTTCTAGGCTACGAGACAGCGAAGACCGTCGGTATCGACATAGAGAAAACGACCAAGCATCTCATAGTCCTGAGTTCCCTAATAGTTGGAGCAAGCGTGGCGGTAAGCGGCATCGTGGGGTTCGTCGGACTTATAATTCCACACTCAATAAGATTGCTGATCGGAGTAGATCATCGCCGGCTCCTGCCCGCAAGTTTTATTGCCGGAGCCATATTTCTGCCCGCAGCGGATCTTATAGCAAGAACCGTCATGAGCCCTGAGGAACTTCGCCTCGGGATAATCACTTCCTTCATCGGAGTTCCTTTCTTCGTGTTTCTGCTGAGGCGAAATTTCAGCGGGAGAGGACTTGCGTAAAATGCAAAGAGAACTCTTAAAAACATCGGGGCTCAGTTACGGAGTAAACGGAAAAATCATAGTTGATGACGTAAGCTTCGAGATCAAAAGAAACGAGTTTCTGGGCATAGTCGGCCCCAACGGCACGGGGAAATCCACGCTTCTTCGCCTTCTTGCCCGTATAATCAATCCCACCGGAGGCCACATTCTGCTTGACGGAGAGGATATCTCGGGATACGAAGCAAAAGAGCTTTACAAAAAAATATCGTTTCTCCCCCAAACCTCGTATTTTGATTTTCCGCTGAGCGTGCTTGAGGTAGTACTTACGGGAAGGTATCCGTACCTGGGAATTTTCGAAAGCGAAAGCACAGAAGATATAAAGCGCGCCGAGGATTGCCTTTCGCTTGTGGATCTGGAAGGGTTTTCTCGAAGAAAAGTAACGACACTCTCGGGAGGAGAGCAGCAGAGAGTGTCGATCGCAAGGGTTCTTGCGCAGGAAACCGATTTTATTTTCCTTGACGAGCCATCCTCCCACCTTGACATACACCACAAGTTCGCCCTCATGGAACTGCTCGAGTCGCTAGCTCAAGAAGGAAAAGGGGTCGTGGCCGTTCTCCACGACCTTGATCTTGCGAGCAAATTCTGCGAAAGGATCCTTGTACTTGAAAATGGACGAGTCGCAGCCTTGGGAGAACCGTCCCGCGTGCTTTCCGAAAAGCTTCTCTCGTCGGTATTTAAAGTAAGGGGTTCATGGGACCCCAGAAGCGAAAATCTTCTTGTTTTCCGGTAAGCACAGTAGGCCTAAATACCGGTTTTTACACTTTTTGAAATGATAATTTGACAAAAAAATTCGATCAACTATATTGTGTTTCCTAGTTTTATTAGGGCCCATAGCTCAGTTGGTTAGAGCAGCGGACTCATAATCCGTCGGTCCCTGGTTCGAGTCCGGGTGGGCCCAGAATTGAGAAACAGAGACCATGAAGGTCAATAAAGAGAAAGCCGAAGCAACCCCATCCAAAAGCCCCCGAAATACCATTTTCCCCCTAAAAAGCACATCGGGATTGCTTCGCCTGAAATAAAAAATTATGCAACAGCATATTGAAAGCCTGCAGAAACTTCAGACAGTTGACTTAAGAATCAGAGAGCTAACTGAAGGGCTCGAGAGATATCCAAACGAAATTGACGACCTTAAAAAAGACCTCCTTGGAAAAGAAGAATCGATAAATCTCAAGGAAACCTCTCTCTCAGAACTCAAGGCGCAAAGAGACGGTCTTGAATCCTCTCTTCTCTCCAATCAAGAATCCATAAAAAAATCCGAGGAAAGGCTTTTTGCCATAAAGACCCACAAGGAATACGAGGCGCTTCAGAAGGAAATAACCGATACCAGAAAAGAAAACTTCGAGATAGAAGACCGCACGATCTCGGTAATGGCGGAAATCGAAGAGACCGAGGCGACACTCACCGAAGAAAAGGAAAACTACGCGACTCTAAAAGAGCAATACGCGGGGCAGATTGCGGAAAAAGAAAAAAAGATCGAAGAACTCGAGATTTCCCGTAAACCGGCGGAAAAGGAAAAAAGTGAAATCCTCTCTACCATAGACCCCAAAATACTTCCGCTTTACGAAAGAATCTTCAAAAGAAACGGCAGGGCGCTTGCGCTTGCCGAAAACGAGCAGTGCACGAGTTGCAACATAAACATTCCGCCTCAGCTCTACAACGAAATACTGAAACAGACAAAACTGGTTCAGTGTCCGAACTGCAAGAAGATTCTTTACACAAACCCGTAACCGTTTGATGCGGTTATCCAAATTAAAAACATGACCTCAGAGAAAACAACCGAAGTCTATATAGACGGAGCGTCAAGGGGAAACCCAGGAGAATCCGGAATCGGGGTTCTTGTTATCCGCCCGGACGGAACAAGAGAGGAAATAAGGGAGTATATCGGCAGGGGAACGAACAACGAGGCGGAATACAAGGCGCTCATAAAAGCGCTCGGTTATCTCGTGGCTGAAGGCCGCCTCCAAGTGAAAATCCACACCGATTCCCAGCTTGTCGCAAGCCAGATGAACGGGCTATGGAAAGTAAAGGATTCAAAGCTTAGAATACTTCACTCGGAAGCGAAAAAACTCGCTTCATCCCTTCCGGCACTCGATATAGAATATATCCCCAGGGAGAATAACGTAGAAGCTGACAGTCTTGCGAACGAGGCGATAGATAGATATTTTAATGATTAGCGAGTCGGCCGGGCGGTCGCCCGCGGCTTGTACGCGGGAGGAAAGTCCGAGCTTCGCAGGGCAGGGCGCTGGTTAACGACCAGGTGTCGCGAGACAACGGAAAGTGCAGCAGAAAGCATACCGCCTGGGCGCCGCAGGCGTCCCGGTAAGGGTGAAAAGGTGGTGTAAGAGACCACCGCTCCGAAAGTGATGGAGGAGGCAAGGCAAACCCCGCCTGAAGAAAGACAAATAGGAAAACGTCCGGACAACTGTCCGGTCAGGGCGGCCCGTCCTGGTTTTCGGGTAGTCGCTTAAGGTATCCTGGCAACAGATATCTCAGATGGATGACCGTACTTGACAGAACTCGGCTTACAGGCTGACTCGCTTCCTTTCGCTATTCTCGCGTAGACAGGTTCGATACGGTCAGAATTATCTGGAAAGAAACCGGGCCTGATTACTTGATAACGACTTTCAGGAACTCTTTTTTTCCGATTTTAACCTCGAAAGCGACTTTGTCGGGAAATTCCGAATTCGGATCGGTGTACTTCTCTGCGTCTATGACAAGTCCTCCCTGGGATATGAGCCTTTTAGCCTCCCCTTTAGTGCTGACGGAATCGGACACTCCTATAACAAGATCAACTACCTTTCGGGAGCCGGCAACGTAGTCTTTTTCCTTTGCGTCTTCTGGAAAAGATCTCTTTGAGAACTTGGTTTCAAAATCCCGTTCGGCTTCAAGGGCACCCCGGGTGTCATGGAGCCAGGAAACGATTTCCTTGGCAAGCCCTTTTTTTGCATCCATAGGATGCTCGGTTCTTAGTTTTCGTATCTTTTTTTCATTGCAGGTGCTTAAAAGAAGATAGTATCTCCACATAAGGTCGTCAGAAATCGACATCATTTTCCCGTATATATCCTGCGGAGATTCGTCAAGACCTATATAGTTTCCAAGTGACTTTGACATCTTCTTTACCCCATCCGTTCCCTCAAGTATTGGAAGAAAGACTCCTACCTGCGGAGATTGTCCGTAATGTCTCTGGAAATCGCGGCCGAGCAGTATGTTGAAGGTCTGATCCGTACCGCCAAGTTCAACGTCGCAGTGCATCTGCACCGAGTCGTACGCCTGCACCAGGGGATATATGAACTCCCTGAGGGAAATGGACACTCCCTCCCTGTACCTCTTTGAGAAATCATCCCGGTCAAGTATCCGCGATACGTTAACCAGAGAGGTAAGCCCGAGGAACTCTTCTGGATCGAGGTTGCTGAGCCAGCGGGAGTTTGAAAGAATCTGGGTCTTTTTTCTGTCAAGAACCCTGAAAACCTGACGTTCGTAGGTCCTTGAATTCTTGATTATCTCTTCTTTTGAAATCGAGGGGCGGGTTTCGCTCCTGCCGGAGGGGTCTCCTATGTAGGCGGTGAAATCCCCTATCAGGAAAAGAACCTCGTGGCCCAGAGTCTGAAAATCGCGGAGCTTCTTGAGGATTATCCCGTGACCCAGATGCAGGTCGGGAGAGGTGGGGTCAAACCCTGCCTTTACCTTCAGGGGACGGTCGTTCTCTCTTGAAGCTTCGAGCTTCAAAAGAAGCTCCTCTTCGGGAATTATCGCCTCGGTTCCCCGTCTTATTACCTTTAATTGTTCTTTAGGATCAGCGAAGGCCATCTGGAAATTCCTCCTCGCAGCGGGTTTAGCCTATTTATGGAAGATCGGTTGACCCCATAAGATACCTGTCGCACTCTCTTGCGGCTTCTCTTCCCTCGTTTATAGCCCACACCACAAGGCTTTGCCCCCTGCGCGAGTCCCCCGCGGCGAAAACTCCCTCGACATTCGTCATGTACTTTCCGTATTCCGCCATGGCGTTTGAGCGCTCGTCGGTATGGATATTCATCTGCTGGAGGAGTTCCTGTTCGGGTCCCAAGAATCCGAGGGCCAAAAGCACTAGACCGCATGGCCATTTCTGCTCGGAACCCTCAACTTCCCGAAAAGTCATCCTTCCGTCATCCCCCATGTACCACTCAATGCGTACGGTCTCAAGTTCCGCCAGCCTGCCCTCTGCGTCTCCTACGAATCTTTTGGTAAGAACCTGGTACCTTCTCGGATCTTCTCCGAAAACCGCCATGGCCTCCTGTTGGCCGTAATCAAGCCTGTACACCCTAGGCCATTGCGGCCACGGGTTATCCGCAGCCCTTTCGAGCGGAGGCTTGGGAAGTATTTCGAACTGAAGAAGGCTCCTGCATCCGTGTCTCATGGATGTCGCGACGCAGTCGGTTCCGGTATCGCCGCCCCCGAGAATGATAACGTCCTTATCCGCGGCGGAGATGTAGCGGCCGTCGGCGAGCCCACTGTCAAGAAGGCTCTTCGTGTTGGCCCTCAGGAACTCCATAGCAAAGTGGATTCCGTCAAGGTCCCTTCCCTCAATCGGAAGATCCCTGGGCTTCGTAGCTCCCGTGCATATCACGACCGCGTCAAAGTTCTCCACGAGCTCGTTTCCGTCGATATCCTTTCCCACTTCCGTGTTGGTGACGAACTCGATTCCCTCCTCCGCGAGTATATTGACGCGGCGGTCGACTATCTTCTTGTCGAGGTGGGGGTTGGGAATTCCATACATGAGCAGTCCGCCGATGCGGTCGTCCCTCTCAAACACGGTGACCAGGTGTCCCGCCTTGTTAAGTTGCGCGGCGCAGGAAAGTCCCGCGGGCCCGGAGCCTATGACGGCGATTTTCTTCCCGGTTCTGATCTCGGGGGGCTCGGGGGTTATCCATCCTTCCTCAAAACCCCTGTCGACTATGGCGCACTCTATGCTTTTTATGGTGACCGCGGGCTCGTTAATGCCCAGAACGCACGACCCCTCGCAGGGAGCGGGGCATATCCGGCCCGTGAACTCGGGGAAATTGTTCGTCTTGTGAAGTCTCTCGAGAGCCTCTCTCCAGAGTCCCGAATAAATCAGGTCGTTCCACTCGGGTATAAGGTTGTTTATGGGGCATCCGGAGGTCATGCCGCCGATTATCTGGCCCGTCTGGCAGAAGGGGACCCCGCAGTCCATGCACCTTGCGCCCTGAGTGGCAAGCTCTTTTTCGGGGAGATGGCCGTGAAACTCGTCCCAGTCGGCGATTCTGCGGGCAGGATCCCTGTCAGGCCCGAGCTTCCTTTTATAATTCATAAAACCTGTGGGATCACCCATTGAAAAACTTCTCCTCCGTCAGAGCTTCCGTGTCAGTTTCCGCTTACGCGCGCGAGATCTCGTTTGTTCTCCTCAAAAGCAGCCATAAGGGCTTCGTCACCCGAAAGACCGCTCTGTTGCGCGCGGTTTATGTGCTCGAGCATTCTCTTGTAGTCTTTCGGTATCACCTTAACGAATCTGGGAAGACTCCCGGACCAGTTCTCCAATATCCGCCGCGCTACCTCGCTTCCAGTGTACTCAAGGTGTTTCCTTACCATCCCAAGAAGTTCCGCTTCGTCATTCTCCTCCACGAATTCAAGGAACACGGATTCGGTATTGCACCTTCCGTGGAAACCCCCCTCGGGATCGTAAACATACGCCATGCCGCCCGACATCCCGGCCGCAAAATTCCTCCCGGTCGAACCCAGCACCACGACGCGGCCCCCGGTCATGTATTCGCAGCAGTGATCCCCGACAGCCTCCACCACGGCGCGGACTCCGCTGTTTCTCACGCAGAACCTCTCCCCGGCAACACCTCTCACGTAGGCTTCCCCTCCGGTGGCGCCGTAGAACGCTACGTTCCCGATTATTATATTCTCCTCAGCAATGAAGGTGGACTCCTTCGGCGGATAAATGATCATTTTCCCTCCAGAAAGCCCCTTTCCCGTATAGTCGTTCGAGTCGCCCTCGAGAATAAGTGTCATGCTCTTGGGAACGAAGGCTCCGAAGCTTTGGCCCGCCGAACCAGAGAAATGAAGCCTTACCGTATCCTCCTCAAGCCCACCAAGGCCGTATCTTCTCGTAAGCTCGCTTCCAACTATGGTCCCTACAGTTCTGTTAACATTTTTTATGGATACATCGGCGCGGACCCGCTCTCCCTTTTCAATCGTCGGGCGGCATAGATCCATCAGGACGGTTTCATCAAGAGAGTTCTGTATGCCGTGGTCCTGTTCGATCTGGCAGTAGGTTCCCCAGTCCTCCGGAACTTCGGGACGGAAGAGGATGCTGCTTATATCTATGCCTTTGGCCTTCCAGTGATCAAGCGATTCTCTCATCTCGAGGCAGTCCGTTCTGCCTATCATCTCGTTTACGGTCCGGAAACCCATCTTCGCCATTATTTCGCGGAACTCAGCGGCGACAAAATGCATGAAATCGACCACGTGCGCCGGATCTCCAGTGTATTTCTTTCGAAGCTCGGGGTTTTGCGTGGCAACTCCCACGGGACAGGTGTCAAGATGGCAGACCCTCATCATTATGCATCCGAGAACTATGAGCGGAGCCGTGGAAAACCCGTATTCCTCGGCACCCAGAAGGGCCGCAATGGCCACATCCCTTCCGGTTTTCATCTGACCGTCCGTCTCAAGAACCACCCTGCTTCTAAGGTTGTTAAGAACAAGCGTCTGATGCGTCTCGGCTATGCCCAGTTCCCAGGGAAGTCCCGCGTGGTGTATGCTGCTTTGCGGGGATGCTCCCGTTCCCCCAGAGGTTCCGCTTATGAGTATCACGTCCGCATGACCCTTCGCCACGCCGGCGGCTATGGTACCGACGCCAACCTCGGAAACCAGCTTGACGTTTATCCTCGCATGCTTGTTCGCGTTTTTAAGATCGTAGATGAGTTGCGCCAGATCCTCGATCGAGTAGATGTCGTGGTGCGGGGGAGGCGATATGAGGCCCACTCCCGGAGTCGAGAGTCTCACCTTGGCTATCCACGGGTAAACCTTTCTCCCGGGAAGCTGTCCGCCTTCACCCGGCTTCGCTCCCTGAGCTATCTTTATCTGTATCTCGTCCGAGTTCACCAGGTATTCGCTCGTGACGCCGAAACGGCCGGAAGCAACCTGCTTTATGGCACTTCTCCTGAGATCCCCGTTCGGATCGGGGGTATATCTGTCTGAATCTTCTCCCCCCTCGCCCGTGTTGCTCTTGGCTCCTATTCGGTTCATCGCAATGGCAAGGCTTTCGTGGGCCTCCTTGCTTATCGCCCCGTAGGACATAGCCCCCGTCTTGAACCTCCTGCATATGCTCTCGACCGACTCCACCTCGTCAAGCGGCACGGGATTGTCCGAGTACTTAAGCTCCATCAGGCCGCGGAGCGTAAAATGTTCCTTTTCCTCATCGTTTGCAAGCTTCGTGTATTCCTTGAATTTCTCGTAGCTTCTCGTCTGGCAGGCTTCCTGAAGCTTGTGCACGGTGCGCGGGTGGTACATGTGACGCTCTCCGTCGGGTCTCCACCTGTAAACCCCTCCGGTCTCAAGCGTCGCGGTCTCAACATCCCTTTCCGCGTAAGCCTTGGAGTGGCGTTTTATCGATTCCTCCGCTATGACGTCAATTCCAACTCCCTGTATACGGGAAGCCGTCCAGGTGAAGTATTTCCCGACAAACTCGGTATTTAGCCCGAGGGCCTCGAATATCTGGGCCCCGTGGTAGCTTTGCACCGTGGAAATGCCTATTTTGGACATTATTTTCACTATGCCCTTCACGAGACTCTTCACGTACCCGGAGACCGCTTCCTCGTAAGATATGCCCACGAGCATGTTCTGGTGGATCATGCCGTTTAGGGTCTCGTAGGCCATGTAGGGGGCGACGGCGCTTGCGCCGTAGCCTATAAGAA
Organism: Candidatus Dadabacteria bacterium; assembly: GCA_026705445.1. Taxonomy (NCBI): domain Bacteria; kingdom Pseudomonadati; phylum Thermodesulfobacteriota; class Candidatus Dadabacteria; species Candidatus Dadabacteria bacterium. Next base: position 33,823 of record JAPPAR010000010.1, on the reverse strand, counting down.
GCGCCATGTGATGAGTCTCCCTCGGCTCGCCCGATTCAACAACGAGCGCCGCGCGCATCCTGTTTCCGTTTTTTATCAGGTGGTGGTGAAGCCCCGAGACCGCCAGCAAGGCGGGAATGGGGGCGTTTTCAGCATCAAAGCCCCTGTCCGAGAGAACCAGGATGTTGGCACCCTTTTCTATGAGTTCATCGGCGCGGGCGAACATCCCGGAGAGCGCCTCCTCTAGCCCCTCGTCTCCCTTCTTGGGATCAAAAAGGGTGGGAATTACTTCGCAGCGGAACTTCTCTCCGCGAATGGTTTTCAGTTTTTCGATTTCCGGGTTCGTAAGAAACGGGGTCTCAAGTTCTAATTTCTCGGAGCTTTTCGCCTCGGGACGGAGTATGTTGGCCGTCTTGCCCAGCGTGACCATGGTCCCGGTTATAAGTTCCTCGCGTATGGCGTCAATAGCGGGATTTGTGACTTGAGCGAACATCTGCTTGAAATAGTTGTAAAGAAGCTTCGATTCGTCAGAGAGCGCCGCAAGCGGGGTATCGACTCCCATGGCACCCACAGGTTCGACCGCGTTTTTCGACATCGGACCCAGAAGAATGCGCAGATCCTCGAAGGTGTAGCCGAAAACCCTCTGCCTCGTAAGAAGCGTTTCGGAGTCATACTCGGGCGGAGTCTCCGCCGGCTCTCCTTCCATAATCCCGGAGAAGCTCTCCATGTTTTCCCTGAGCCACTTTCCGTAGGGTTTTTCCGTTGAAAGTCTCTCCTTGAGTTCCGTGTCGCCAACGATGCGGCCTTCACGCGTGTCTATAAGAAGCATCCTTCCCGGGAGCAGGCGACCCTTGTAGCTCACCCTCTCGGGCGGTATGTCGAGGACTCCCACTTCTGAACCCAGCACCACGGTGTCGTCCTTGGTAACGTAATATCTCGTGGGACGAAGCCCGTTTCTGTCAAGCACCGCTCCCACTTTCTCGCCGTCTGTAAAAGCTATGGAAGCAGGACCATCCCAGGGTTCCATAAGGCAACTGTGAAACCTGTAGAAATCCTTTTTCTCCTCGGACATGCTCTCGTGCTTTGACCACGGTTCGGGAATCATCATCATCACGGCATGCTCTATGGAGTAGCCCGACAGGCAAAGAAATTCCATCGCGTTATCGAAAGAGGCGGAATCGCTTCCCTCGGGAGCTATCACCGGGAAGATTTTTTCTATGTCGTCGCCGTAGAACTTGGATTCCAAAACGGCCTGCCTTGAGTGCATCCAGTTTATGTTCCCACGAAGCGTGTTTATCTCGCCGTTATGTATCACGTATCTGTAAGGGTGAGCTCTGTCCCAGCTCGGAAACGTGTTCGTGCTGAAACGCGAGTGCACAAGCGCTATTGCACTTTCCATGAGATCAGACATGAGGTCCGGGAAATAGGGCACAAGCTGCCAGGTAACAAGCATTCCCTTGTAAACTATTGTCCTCGATGAAAGGCTCGTCACGTAAAAATGCTCGTCGCTCCCCGCGGTCTTTATTTCGTTCTCCGCGCGCTTTCTTATTATGTAGAGCCTTCTCTCAAAATCGTCCCCGGCGAGGGTCCCGTCTCCCCGGCCGATGAATATCTGCCGTATCCCGGGCTCACACCCTAGAGCGGTCGCGCCCAGAGAGGAATTGTCGGTCGGAACGGTCCGCCAGCCCAAAATGCTCTGGCCTTCCTCGGCGACTACATCCTCAAGCCTCTTTTTCGTTTTCTTCTCAACAGATGGATCCGGAGAGAGAAATATCATTCCGACTCCGTAATCCTCTTCTGACGGGAGAGTGATTCCCTCAGATTCCAAGGCATCGACGAAAAACGCGTGGGGTTTCTGGAACAGTATTCCGGCACCGTCTCCCGTGTTCGGCTCGCACCCGCAGGCCCCGCGGTGCTCCAAGTTTTTTAGGACGGTTATAGCATCGCGGATTATGGAATTCGACCTCGTGCCCTTAACGTTAACAACGAATCCTATTCCGCAGGAATCGTGTTCAAACGCAGGGTCGTAAAGTCCCCTTTTTTCGGGAAGTTTCTTAAAATTCATATAACTGTCCGCCTGTTGTGTTGTTATGAAAAAACAACGCGAGAGCTGATGCCGGCGTAAGCAACCTCTTCAGACGCCATCGTGTAATTATAACATAAATCCGAAACTCCGCACACGCACCTCCCACGGTTATAATAAACAAGGAAAGATGGCAATTAATCCCCAGGAAATCAAAGAGAAAAAAGACCCTGAAAGCATAATCCTCTCTTTCCACATGGAGTCAAGCGCGACTTTGTGGAACAGGATATTCGAGGGTTTTTCCTCCGAGATGGTCCTCGTGAGCAGGTTCGAGGGAAAGAACAGAAAGGCTCTCGACATACTCTACAGATTCGGCTCCATCGTCGCAGAAAAATACGGGAAATGCGCCGTAGAACCCAGGGTCTACGGAATAGTCATAAAAAAAGACGTAAGCGACGAACCCGAGGAGACGATAAACGAATGGATGGACCTGATGCGCAGGCTTCGCCACGAGATAATCGAGGTGCTCTAGAAAACAGTATCTCCCGTAATCACCTTGCGAAGGTCGCCTTCATCCGTTCTCAGATAAAGAAACCCATTTGCATCGACGCGTTCCACGACTCCGCTTACAACCTCTCCCGAGACGTCTACGGATATCTCCTTTCCCAGAAATCCCCACATCTCGATCCACGTATCCACAATCGCCCCTGTCCCGCGGCGACGAAACTCCCCGTAGAACCGATCAAGGGCGTTAATAAGCTCCGCGCAGAACTTCTCCCTGTTAACTTCCTCTCCGAGGAGTATAGAAAGAGAGGTGGTTTTCTCTGAAATATCCTCCATTTCGCGGCGGATGAATTCCTCGGGCAAATTGAGATTAACCCCGATGCCGATCACAAGATAGTCGATAGCGCCGCCGGAGGTTCCAAGTTCCGTGAGCACCCCCGAAATCTTCTTTCCGCCGACAAGAATATCGTTCGGCCACTTTATCTCGGCGTCTACTCCGTAAGTTGAGAAAACCTCGACAAGGGCGCAGGACGCAAGGAAGGTAAAGACGGAGGATCTCTGCGGGGATACCTCCGGGCGAAACAAGGCGGAGAGATAAAGATTCATGCCCCCGGGAGATAACCACTTTCGCCCAAGCCGTCCCCTACCCCCGGTCTGCGAATCGGAGACCACTACCGTTCCGTCCGCGTCTGAGCCTTCCGCTACGAGTTCACGCAGAACGTCATTTGTGGAACCTAACTCATTGAAAACAAAAAGCTGCTCGCCAACTTTTTCCGCCTGAAGATGGTTTCTTATTCTCGAAATTTCCATGCAGATAAAGCACCCCTTTTGCGCGATATTCAAGTATTATAGTCGGAACTTCTGCTCAAGAAAAAAACTCGGTTCCGTGAAACGACTTCTTTCGAAAAACCTTGCGATACCGTTTGCCGCCTACGGGGTGGTGATAGCGGCGATCATAATCTCAAGAGCCGCGATTGGCCGCGAGTACGCCCTTTTGCTCTCGGCGGGGTTCATGCTCTGGGTTCCGTTTCTGCTTGACCGCGGCGCGGTGGGTGTTTTGAGGTTCGATCTGCGGGGACTGGTTCGGGGAGCGGTAATTTCTATTGCAGTGCTTTTCTCCTACTTGGTCTGCCTATATCTTTTTTCAGCCTACTTGGGAAAAACGGTCAAGTTCGTTGAACCGACGGCGCTTTTCGTGCTCACACACCTTGTAGTTATCGCGTTTCCCGAGGAGTTCTTTTTCAGGGGATACCTTCAGAGAACTCTCGGCGGCGGATGGGGCGCGATTATTGCGGCAAGCGTGCTTTTTGCCTTGGCACATATTCTCGTGATCTGCGTATTCTCCGGTGGGAGCTACTGCGCGCAGAACGTCCTCACCTTTTTCCCTTCGCTTGTCATGGGGTATCTATACATGAGAACCGGAAACATCTGGTCAAGCGTCTTCTTTCACTTCGCTGCGAATATCGTCTACCTGTCTTTCAGATTGGTCTAATCCGAATCACCCCACTCCCCCCGATACGGGTGGAATAAATCAGAATCTCAGAAAAACGTAGAGTTTTTCCAAATGCGGTTTTGAGCCAAGTTAGTAAGTACATGCTGTTTAAAGCCATCTATAACCTAAGACATCAACAATCTGATTCCCTCGATGCCTCAATACTTGATGTCGATTAAATACCCTGTGCGACCGGAGCATGAAAATCCGTCTGGAGTTTTGTGTTTTCTAAGAGTTCTGGAAGAAGTTTTTCTGCGGAATTTTTTGCCGCACAGGCCACACTCGAGAATGTAAATCGGTCCATAGTTTCGCGATATAGATCTTACCGTATTACGTATGGAGAATCCTGTAGACCCTTGTGTCTCCTGCACAGTAATTGGGCCTGTCGGAATAAGTTCAACCTCGTATCTCGGTGAAAAATTCTGTCCAGTAATTTTGGCACCTTCAATCCGGTCGATGCGGTAACTGCGGTGTGCATCACTATCAACATTCCATGCGTGCAGGATGAAGTTGCCTTCTTTTGTAAGCCGCAAAGAGTATGGTTCGATCCGTCGAGTCTTGCTGGCGTAGCCAAGATCGACACAAAGTCTGTTAGAGGCTGCAAATCGAATGATCTCAAGGTAGGATTGCGCATTGCTAGATAGCGGCAAATTTAACGTGCGTTCACGAATAATAGTATCGCCACGCTCAAGCTCATAGGAAAGAGGCACTTGGGGAAATAAACCTCCGTCAAGCCAGGCAAAAAGCTCCGGCAAAACGTTCCAAAATGTAGACACTGGCGGTAATGCTGGAAGTTGATGCTCCAGCATCATATCCCATCCGCCTTCAAGGTCACTTTGATGTTCGTCAAAGTCCCCGTGTTGCGGTACTGAAATACCTTTGAATTCGCATTTCCGACTGAGAATATGAAGCAACACCGAGGCCGAAGGCCTAGATTTGGTGTTCCTGAACAAGTTTATAACATCGTAGAGGTCACGCGGCCTTGTACGCTCAGCAAGTGCCCTGATCTTCTCGGCGAAGACCTCTTCATATGCATAGGCTAGAACTTGAATGCCTTCGGCTGGAGCATCGCTGTAGGGATGCAAAATCGGTATCCGTACAGGCGGTAGAACAAGGAGTTCGTCGGCGGTAAGGTCAAGCTTGATTCGTGGCAATCCCCCAGAACTTGGAGAAACCGGACCGCGATAACTAAGTTTAGCCCGACAACTGAGATTCCCCCGGGGATTCTTATAAATCTCAAATGACTGCAAGTTCACAGGAAACTCGAGACCGACTTGCTGGTAGATCCATTCCGATATCTCTCCAAAAATACGCCGCAGAAACTCTTCATTGAGATGGTCTTCCAACAAGAGCGTGAAGTCAAGATCTTCGGAAAAACGATAGGTTTCAAAATAACATTTCTTGAGGCAAGTACCACCCTTGAAAATCCAACTCTTGGTCAGTTCACCATGGTTAAAAATTCCTGCCAACATCCAACCTAGCGCATAGTCTTTCTCGACAATACTTTGGATTGAGGCTGATTGTGGTCGCAATTTTCAGAAGCTCATGTTTTGGAATCATTTATTGACTCCTTGACGAGCCCACATGTTGGTTACCCACAGACGCCAGCGAGTAATCAGCCGAGGACAACGAAGACTTGGATCCAAGAGAGCATTGCCTTCGGTAAGACGCGCTCTGCAGGCAGCTATCAATTCAACTCCTTTTTGCGAACGTTCCGCAAGAAATCCAAGGCGCTTGAAAACCGCTCCATTGCCAATGCGGTCAGCATAATCGATCAGTTTGTTTGGATCGCTGTCTCGCCGTTTCATGTATTGTTCGAAGCAATCGGCAACATGCTGAATACCTCCTCCAACAGCAGGTTTATTTAGCATGTCAACGATTGTCCGGTGTATATCGGAAACCTCTATTCTGGTCTGCCCGCGCCAGACAAATTCAGTACCAAAAATATGATCATCGCGAACAGGAAAAAAAGTGAATACAGCCCCTTGCCGTTTGAGTGATTTTACTCTGGGCCGCCGAGCCGTAAAGATTACAATATCTCTGAATATCTGTTCCGTGAGATCCCAGTGCTCGGCGGCAGTGTATCCGCCAATGTATGCCGGATCAAACAAGGCAGGAATTAAAACCCAAGGATCTTGAACAACTTGATCTGTATCCAGCATATCAATCTGGACCGGAACATAGGTTCCGGTACCCACGCGCCGCAACCATCCTTGTTCTGTCCAACGCGACAGTATCTTGGCCGCTTGGGTGCGGGAGAAGTTAAGGGTATGCACCGCATCGTCAATAGTCACAACATCACCAGCGGCCTTAATCACTGCTACAAGCTTCGCTCTTCCTGCAGGCAAATGTGTATTAATTTCCTTCATGCTATATTAATATGCCTTTAATTCGCAAAAATCAAGAATTTATGTCAGATTAATATACTAAACAATTCGAGACAGTCAAGTGATAAAAATTCTCTGTTATTTATGTGAAGCAAAAAGCGCTCTGTAAAACCACAAAATTCTCGAAATATCCTGCGGTTACAAGTATAGTTTTTAGATGAAACAGTTGCGGACCGGTCTCTCCCAGATCAATCCGAGCGTGGGGGACATAACCGGAAACACTAAGAAAATAACCAAAGTGATCGAGGCGGCGCGAGGTCTCGATATAGACATTTTGTGTTTCCCCGAGCTTTCCGTGACCGGCTATCCCCCCGAGGATCTTCTTCTTAAACCCGAGTTCATCGACGACAACATCCGGGCGCTTGACGAAATAAAGAAGCACTGTCCGGACAACATGGTCGTCATAGTGGGCTTTGTCGATAAAAAGGACGACATATTCAACTCGGCAGCCGTAATCCAGAGAGGAGAACTAATCGACGTATACCACAAACTCCGCCTTCCCAACTACGGAGTGTTCGACGAGAACCGCTATTTCCAGTCAGAAAGACGGTTTCCCGTTTACTCCATGGGAAAAATGACTTTCGGGGTTACGATCTGCGAGGACATATGGTATCCCGGAGAACCTATAAGAAGCCAAGTTCTGCTGGGAAACGCCCAGATCATATTCAACCTCTCGGCTTCACCCTACTACATGGGAAAGCCTCTGGCGAGGGAGAGGATGCTCGCCACAAGGGCGGTTGACTACAACACAATAATAGCCTACTGCAACATGGTCGGCGGGCAGGACGAGCTTGTGTTTGATGGAAACAGCATGTTCATAGATGAAAAAGGCAACATCGTCGCCACTGCGCGACATTTCGAAGAAGACCTGCTGGTCTGCGACGTTAACACCGAAAGGGTTTACAAATCAAGGCTTAACACTCCGACCATAAGAAAGACAAGATACGAGCTCTCCTTCGAGGAAAACCAGCTCGAAACATTCACGCTTAAGACTACGAAAACAAAGCGGAAAGTGAAAATCCCGGGGAAACAGACTGATCCTTCAGGAGATCCTCTAAAATGCGCCTTCTCGGCACTTGTCCTCGGCACCGGGGATTACATAAGAAAGAACGGCTTTGAAAAGGTGGTGCTTGGGTTAAGCGGCGGGATAGATTCTTCGCTTACAGCCGTCATTGCCACAGAAGCCGTCGGACCCTCAAAAGTCGTCGGAGTTTCCATGCCTTCAATGTACAGTTCCAAGGGAAGCGTCACTGATGCGAAAAAGCTCGCGCGCAATCTCGGAATCGAGCTCTTAAGCATTCCCATAGAAGACGTTTTCAGGTGCTACGAGGGAATGTTCGCCGAGTTTTTCTCCGGAATGGAATCAGACGTAACGGAAGAGAACATTCAGGCGAGGATAAGAGGAAATATCCTCATGGCGCTTTCAAACAAGTTCGGGTGGCTCGTGCTTGCCACATCAAACAAAAGTGAACTCGCGGTCGGCTATTCTACACTCTACGGGGACATGTCAGGGGGGTTCGCGGTGATAAAGGATGTGCCTAAGGCCATGGTCTACGAACTCTCTCATTACTACAACCGCCTTCGGGGAAAACAAATAATACCGAAATCTGTGATCGAAAAGCCCCCTTCAGCCGAACTTCGCCCAGACCAGAAAGACTCCGACTCGCTTCCCGAATACGATACGCTCGACAGGATACTGAAAGCCTACGTGGAAGACGGCCTCGGGGTCAACGACATAGTAAAGCTCGGGGAGAAAAGAAGCGTAGTGCGGAGAATAGTCAGAATGGTAAACACGAACGAGTACAAAAGAAGGCAGAGCGCCCCGGGGGTAAAAATAACGTCGCTTGCCTTCGGAAAGGACCGCCGCTTCCCGATAACCAACCTCTACAAGAAGTAAAAGGACAAATCACTTAAGCGAGAGAATAAACTCAGATAAGCTCTCAACGGTCTCAAGAATCCCGGGGGGAACCTCGGACTCGTCAATTGAGACCCCAAACTCCTCTTCGAGCTCCATAATGAATTCAAGCGTCGAAACGGAATCAACGCCAACTCCGAGCTCGATCAGCGACTGCTCAGCCGATATGTCCTGAGGACTGATGTCAAGATTGAACTTGCCGACGACAAGCCGCCTTATTTTCTCTCCAAGAACTTCTTTTCGCTCGGTCACTTAAGTTTCCCCCTAAGCACTTTGCCTGCCGGGCTTCTCGGAAGTGCATCTACAAATTCCATTTTCACGGGAATCTTGTAGTCGGAAATTTTTCCCCTGCAGAAACTGACAACTTCCCGCCTCGTGAGTCCGTCCGCGACGATAAAGGCCTTTACCTCTTCCCTGCCCCCGGCTCCAAGGGTTCCTATCACCGCAGCTTCCGTTATTACCCCGTGAGTCATAAGCAGGTTCTCAACCTCGAACGGGTCAACCTTGTTCCCAGAGATGTTGATGAAAAGCTTCTTTCTTCCGCGAATGAAAAGATACCCGTCGTCGTCGAACATTCCGAGATCCCCGGTGTGGTAAAAACCGTCGACAAAAACCCTCTCGGTCTCTTCCGGAAAATCAACGTAGCCGTCTGTCATGGAAGGGCTCCTTATTATTATCTCGCCGATCTGCCCGACCGGAAGTTCACCCCCGGTTTCCGAGACCACCCTTATAACGACGTTTTCAACCGGTACTCCGACTGAAAAACGCTTCTCCTCTATGTTCTCCGCGATATTAATTGCCATCACCCCGGTCTCGGAGGAACCGTAGAGCTGGCGGGGATAGACGCCGAAAGCCCGGTGGAAGGAAAAAAAGGTTTCCTCGGGCAGGGGAGCCCCGGCGGAAATAACGTGCTTTAGCCGCGGGAAATCATAATCCCCACGGCCCGCGCTTCGAGCAAGGGTCTCTAGCATGAACGGGACGGCGGGAAAGACCGTTATCTGTTCTTCTTCAAGCACGCCCAGGACCTCTTTTCTGGTAAACCTCGGAAGGAAATAACAGCACGCCCCGACGCTTACTGCGCTTACGAAGTTCCCAAGACCATAGGTATGCGATATCGGAATCGAAAAAAGAATCCTGTCCCCGCTATCCCAGTTTATTGTGGCCGTGTGATTCCGGGCAAGGGCGATCATGTTGGCGTGGCTTCTCGCAACGCACTTAGGCTTTCCGGTTGAGCCAGTGGAAAAAAGGTAGATGGATTCCTCCGAAGGACGGTTTCCTAGCGGATCCGCGGGAGCCTCGCCCAGAAAGTTGTCCCGGGTCACGCAAACGGTGGTTATGCCTCCGGAAACGGCGTTCACGGTATGCGCAAGAGACTCGTCCGTAACGATCAGGGCCGGCTTCGAGAACTCAAGGCAGTGTCTTATCTCCTCGGTTCCAGAGGTGCTGTCGATCGGAACGCAGGCAGCTCCGAGTCTCGCTATCGAGAAAACAGATACGGCAAGGGAAAGCGAATTGGGAAGAAAAACGCACACCTTATCCCCCCGTGACACCCCTAGGTTGGAAAGAAACGAGGAAAAGCCGTCAACAAAGCCGCAGAGCTGCGCGTAGCTGTAGATTTCTCCTTGATACCAGACGGCCGCTCCCCGGGAATTTCGCTCCAGGTTTGAATAAAGTATTTCGCAGTAGTTTCTCATCGCCCCGTCACGGGAAAAGGGGAACTTGTCCGAGTCCAGTGTCCTCGGGAAATCCAAAGACTATATTCATGTTCTGAACGGCCTGGCCCGCGGCTCCCTTCATGAGATTGTCAAGAACCGAGACGATGACAAGGTGCCCTTCCCGCTCGCAGAAACCCAAAGAGATATAGTTGGAACCGGAAACAGACGCCATTCCGGGCGGCTCGTCGCAGACCCGGACGAAAGCATCATCTCTGTAGAACCCGGCGTAAAGTTCCCTTACCTCATCGGGGGAGATCTCCGAGCGGAGCCTGAGATACGAAGTGGCCATTATTCCCCTTTTAACCGGAATACGTGTATTGAAGAAAAGCAGTTTCTTCTTCACGCCGCAGAAATCGTAGAGCACGCGAAGAATCTCATGTTTCTGGTCATCCCCTCCAGCCCCACGAGCAGATACGTCCTCCTTTACCTCGGTGTAGTGACTCTCGGGTTTCGGCGCTCGTCCCGAAGTCGAAAAAGAAGACTTTATGTCCACTATAATGTCGTTTTCCACTTCATACTCTTTAAGAAAAGGCACCACGGCGAGTGAAACGCAGGTAGAGTAGCAACCCGCGTTAGCAATCAACGGGGCGTTTTTTATTCTCTCGCGGTTAAGTTCGCTAAGTCCGTAGACCGCTTGAGAGAGAAGTTCGGGAAAGCGCGGCGCTACGCCGTGAGCCTGGGAGTAGTCGGCAGGGTCAGAGAATCTTAAGTCGGAGCTGAGATCAATCACCCTTACGCCCTTCTCAAGGAACTTCCGCACGAAAACAGAAGAAGTACCCCCGGGAAGACAGGAGAACAGAAGATCAAGAGGTTCTGAGTCAGGAATTTTCGATACGGGGCTTAGGATAAGATCCGAGTAGCCCAAAAGATGCGGAAACGCCTCATCCGCCCTCCTGCCCGAGAACTTCTCAGACGTAAGCACCCGCAGGTCAATGTTAGGGTGGCGCGCCAGAAGGGAAAGAAGCTGCTGGCCGACATAACCCGTAACTCCCAGAATTGCCGTCTTGAGTTTCATCTTCTCTTGGGAAACCAAGCTGTTCGTCGCAAATCCACCTTGATTAATATGGGGCTTGCTATCATTAATATAGCTTTAAAAGCGGAAGGGAAAAACCGGGTTCAGCGGAAAAAAGAGGTTGGCTTCCGTCCTCAGGTCTTCTGAGCGGTCGCGGTTCTAAATACCCTGTCGATCCACTGCTCTATGTTCTTGCGCGAGGTTTTTCCTATAAGTTCACTCACTTCTTGCATGGGAATCACGGCCTTGGCGTAGGATCTGTGTCCTCCGGCGCTTCCTATTTCGTCAAAAAGCTCGAAAAGCAGCCGCCCGGCACTCTTGACGGATCCGCTGTTTCTTACGGACATAACCACATGGGAACCGGAAACAATCCCGAAGGCAACAGACCATTTGACCCCTTCCACCTTCATCCCCATGTCAGCCACCTGGGCAATAAGATGTTCCTTTTCTATCCTTCCCAGGTTCATGAAAATTATTCCGTCATTTATCCAGTGTCTTGAGAGCGCCTGGCCGTAATGCTTGATCTCTTCTGAATACAGGTTTTTGGACTCTATTTTCCTGAGCAAACCCAAGTCAGCCTGACTGTAGAGGTATGTGAACGCTTCAAGGTCGTCAAGATCCGCACCCCTGTTGAGAATCATGGTGTCGGTTTTTATGCCGTAGAGAAGCGCGGCCGAGAGTTTCGCGGAAATCTCAACCTGTGCGGCCCTGAGGAGCCGGGTCATGATCGTCGCGGTAGCTCCTTCCTCGGAACTTATCTCTGTGAATTTTGCATCGCACTCGGGGGTTATCGGATGATGGTCGATCACCGAATCGACATCCGCAATCTCCCCTCTGAAATAAGAAGGCTGCACATCGACAAGCGCTATGGAATCGAAATTTTTTATGTCATCTTGGGAAATCACCTGCAAGTCTATGTCCATAAGCTCCACCATGGCCACGTTCTCTGGTCTTGAAATTTTCTCCCCGAGGTAGCCTATGGTCGCCGTCTTCCTGTTCCTTCTAAGAAGGGTCCGAAGGGCCATGGCGCTTGCGATCGCGTCCGGGTCGGGGTGATTATGAACGAGTATGAGAAGCTTTTTCGCGTCGCGGTGAACCTCTCTTATCAGTCTTACGGAGATATCGGACCTCGCGAGCTTCTCCTCAAAGGATATCTGGCTGTCGGCGACTTCGTCGAATCTCACGTATCTCGCTATATAGCCGTCCTTGCGCCTCTTACCGTCGGCGGAAACAACTATCGGGCTCGTGGAATAACTGCGAGCAAGGGATACCAGAAACTCCTTGGTTGCAAATTCGTTGTTTACGACTATAAGCGTAAAGGTTCCCTTCTGCTTGAACGCGTCATCGGGAGAATCAAGTTCTGTTACCTTACCCCTGTTCTTAAAAAGGCTCATCAGGAGAATATCAAATTCTCCGATGAACATATATCGCCTTTCCCCGTTCGTACTCATAGTATCTGGAATTCAGAGCATCTATCTGTAGCAGGCGGCGCTAAGTTCCTCTGTGAAGCTTGAAATCCTACCCAGCATTTCCTGCCTTCCCTCTCCACCGCTCTCGATTATTCTCACAAGGGCGCTCCCCACGATAACAGCATCGGAAAAAGAGGCTATCGCGGCAGCCTGGCGTGCGGAGGACACCCCGAAACCTACCCCGACGGGAAGCTCAGAGCGGCGCTTTATTCTTTCCACCAGATCCTCAAGATCGTAGTCCATGTCAGGACGCGCTCCCGTGACCCCGGTAACCGAAACCACATAGATAAAACCCGAGGCGTTTTGCGACACCATCTCTATCCTTTCTTCGGTACTCGTAGGGGCAAGCAAAAAAATGCGGTCAAGCCCCTCCTGCTCGACATGGACGTTCAGTTCCCCGGCTTCCTCGGGCGGAAGATCAACGACCAGAACTCCGTCCGCTCCCGCCTCGCGGGCGTCGCGCGCGAATCGCTCGGTACCGTAGGAGAAAAAAGGGTTGTAGTAGCCGAAAAGTATCACGGGAATATCCGAGCGGGACCTTATCCTTTTAACAAGCGAAAGCACGTCGGAGAGGGATGTCGAGTTAGCAAGAGCCCGTTCCGAAGCAGCCTGGATCACCGGCCCGTCCGCCATGGGGTCCGAAAAGGGTATGCCGATTTCCACCATGTCGACACCGCTTGCCTCCAGGTGGTCAATGATCTGCTCGGTCAAGTCGATATCGGGATCCCCGGCGGTAACATAGCAGATTAAAGCCGCTTTGTTTTTCTCCCGAAGTTCGCGGAATTTTTCCTTTATCCTTCCCATGTGCTTTTATAAGAAGCCGGCAGTCTGGAAACGCAGAAATCGCAAGCAGACAGAATAAAAAACGAACCTCCAACCTTCGGAAGCTTTATATACGCGCGTATGGTTATTGTCAAGCTGGTGGCGGGGAAGAAAAACCGGTCCGCGCCGCTTCATATAAGAGAGGAAGCGGTATGTATGTCCTTATCCCCCCGGCCGGAGAGACAGATAACTATAATCTGCTCGGGGGACATGGACGGAGCGATTTTGCGCACGTGGGCTATTGCGTGTGCGGTTTCAAGCGCGGGTATTATTCCCTCTACTTCCGAGAGATAGGAAAACGCCGAGAGCGCTTCTTCGTCCGTTACGGAAACGTAATCGACCTCGCCCGCGTCCTGGAAATACGAATGCTCGGGACCCACGCCCGGGTAGTCAAGACCAGCGGCGACGGAATGGGCGCCCTGTACCTGGCCGTCTTCATCCTGGAGCAGGTAGGTTTTGCTTCCGTGAAGGACCCCTACTGAGCCCGCGGTTATGGTCGCGGAGTGAAGACCGCTCTCAAGACCATGGCCCGCCGCCTCCACGCCGATTTTCCTTACCCCGGATTCCTCTATGAAAGGGAAGAAAAGGCCCATGGCGTTTGAGCCTCCACCGACGCAGGCAACCAGGGTGTCGGGAAGCTTTCCCTCCGCGGCGAGTATCTGCTCCATCGCCTCATGCCCGATCACGGACTGAAAATCCCTTACCATCATCGGGTAGGGATGGGGACCGGCAACGCTTCCTATTATGTAGAAGGTGTTTCTCACGTTCGTAACCCAGTCTCTCATGGCCTCGTTCATGGCGTCTTTGAGTGTCTTCGTGCCCGAGACCACGGGCCTCACCTCAGCTCCCAGAAGCTTCATGCGGAAAACATTGAGTTCCTGGCGTTTCGTGTCCTCCTCCCCCATGTATATCACGCACTCCTTGTTCAAAAGCGCAGCAACCGTGGCTGTGGCGACCCCGTGCTGTCCCGCCCCGGTTTCGGCTATTATCCTGTCCTTGCCCATCCTCCCGCAGAGAACCCCCTGTCCTATCGTGTTGTTTATCTTGTGCGCCCCGGTGTGGGCAAGATCCTCTCTTTTAAGGTAAATCTTGGCGCCGCCGAGACTCTCCGTCATCGCGCGGGCGTAATAAAGCGGGGTGGGCCTCCCCGCGTACTGCTTCAGGTAGTAATCGATCTCCTCGTGAAAAGTCTCGTCAGCCGCGGCCTCCTCGTAGGCCCTCTGAAGCTCGATCAGAGCGGGCATAAGGGTTTCTGAGACATAACGACCTCCGAAGTCTCCGAAATGACCTCCCGTGTCAGGATAGCTGTATCTCCGGTCAGTCTTGCCCATAACCCGCGGCCTCCATAAACCGCTTGAGCTTAAGATGATCTTTTATGCCCGGGGAGCTTTCAACCCCGGAACTCACGTCGACGGCGTAGGGATTCACCGCCTGTATGGCCTCGCGCACGTTACCCGAGTTAAGTCCTCCGGAAAGTATAACGAATTTATCCTCAAGTTTCCGGCGGGAAAGAACGTCCCACGAAAAATTCTCTCCCGTGCCTCCATAGGCATCAGGCGAGTAGGCATCGAAAAGAAATGCGTCCGTATCGTAGAGTTCCACCGCATCGAGACTTCCCGCATTCTTAACCCTTATGGCCTTTATGTAGTTCTCTGCGAACGCAGCGCAAAACTCCGGGGTCTCATCCCCGTGGAACTGATAGACATCAAAACCCGCGATGTCTTTTGCCTCCCTCAGGCAATCCGCCTCGGCGTTTACGAAAACCCCCACCTTGGCTACAAACGGGGGGACCTGGCTTATTATTTCTCCCGCCTCTTCGGCACTGATAAACCTCGGGCTTTTCTCGTAGAAAACGAAACCGAGAGCCGAAGCTCCCAGCCCCACCGCGCAGAGCGCGTCCTCCGAGTTGGTTATTCCGCACACCTTTACTCTAGTCATTTGCGGTTAATCCTAACCGATGAGGCAGAATTAATTAATCGTATCCGAATGAGAATAAAAAAGCCCCTCGCGCCGCATCCGACGCAAGGAGCTTTGGTCTAACAGATTAAAAGGAAAGAAAAAAATTGTTCCTTAGCGTAGGATCCTAAAAATAGGCCTGAACCTGAGCTCTTACCATCGACTCATCAGACTCTGCGCCATCGAGGTCCTCTTTCCTCTGGAATGTGTAGTCAAGCTGCACTTTCCACTTGTGATTGTCGCTTAGGTAGTAGCTAAGTCCCTGGGTGAACGTCCATACGTTGTCAAGCTCTTCTGCTTTGAACGCGTTTGGATCATTATCATAAACAACCATGGCATATCTGGAAGCAACCTCGATTTTCTTCGGAATCAGGAAGAAACCGCCCTGGACCCTGAAACCGTAGTCATAGCCTGTTTCCACACCCGCATCGTCGGGATTCAACCATCTTCCGATATACTCACCGGTAAGATTAAATCTCGGGTCTCTGTAGTTCGCGTCGAAGGTGATTGAAGTCATCCTGCCGTCTTCGAGTCCCGCATTCTTAATTGCCTTATTACCGGAATCACCACCTTCCTCAACGTCTACGCCCGCAACAGCGGCTCCAATTGTAATCGTGGGTCTCTTGGCGAAATTTTCTTTCACGCTTTTCGCCTTTCCGCCGAGAAGAGCCGCCTGAATTCTACCAGCCCAGAGCATTCCCGTATCTCCCGTGTCATTTTTCACGTTCGCACCTTCTCCCTGGAAAACGCCGAGATCATAGCGGAGCATTCCGCCACCGAGAAGACCGTAAACGCCTACACCGATATCCCTGTCATACTGAAAGTTGTCATTTATGATAGAGCGGCCGACGAGCGGAAGGGCGGAAGAGGATGTGAGCGCCTCCCTGTTGAACGCAATCTTGTACTGACCTGCGACCGGAACAAAAGCTCTGTTCTTGGCAAACGAAAGCTTCATATCCTTGAGTTCTCCACCTCCTGAGAAATCGTACTGAATCTTATATTTCATCCACGGGGCAAAAGCGTTACCGTCCCAGGTCACTCTGAGTCTTCTTACCCTGAAACCGAGACTTTCATTGTCCTCTCCGTCAGGGTTTATGTAGTTAGTCTGGAACTGGCTGTGGAGCCTCATCCTGAGCTTGTAGTTGCTGTCCGAGGTCTGGAAAGTAAGACCCGCGCCTTTTTTGGTCTTGACTTTTATCTTGTTGTACCAAGCCTTGGGGTCCTTGCCCTCGTACATCTTCATGTTCATCTGCTGGCTCTGTTCCTCGAGCCTTTCTATCTGCTTCTTAAGTTCCTCAATCTGTTCCCTGATGCTCTGGTCGCCGCCGGCCTGGGCGGGAAGCGACATAAAGGAAAGCAACGTCAAAAAAGACACGGCTAAAACTGCTAAAACTCTCATCCCATATTCTCCTTGGTGTGGTTATTGTTCTGCTCTTAACAGCTCTGGCCTAATGATATGTTTAAATGGTTAATTCGGAATAAATAAGCCGTTAATTCTACGTTAAGAGTCCGCGCCACGCAATTGATGTACCCTTTCGTATTCTGTAAATTATCAGGGAAAGCATATGGAAAAGCTCATAGCAGTAGTAGATGACGAAAAAGATATACTCAACCTGATAACCCACCATCTAAAGCGCGAGGGATACCGGGTAAAGCCCTTTCAGAGCGGAAAGGACTTTCTGCTCTACATAAATTCCGTTCCGCCCGATCTAGTGCTGCTTGACATAATGCTGCCCGGCATGGACGGCCTTGAGCTCTGCAGGATCCTGAAAAGCAAGCCCCAAACGCACTCAATACCCATAATCATGATCACCGCGAAATCCACCGAGGCCGATATCGTCGTGGGCCTCGAACTCGGCGCTGATGACTATATAGTCAAGCCTTTCCGGATTCGTGAACTTGTCGCCAGAGTGAAAAGCATCTTGAGAAGATATGCGATGAAAAACCCCGGGGACGAAACACTTCGGATCGGCTCCCTCAGCATAAACCCCGCAAGCTACGAGGTCTCGGTCGATTCACAGAAAATCGACCTAACCACCACGGAGTTCAAAATACTTGAGGCCCTCGCAGAAGCGGAAGGAAAGGTGTTCACCCGCGATCAATTGCTTAAAAGAAAAACCCTCTGGGGAGACGAACGGGTGGTTTTTGACAGAACGATAGACGTTCACATAAAAAACCTGAGAGAAAAACTGGGTTCCGCCGGCAAGATGATAAAGACCGTGAGAGGAATCGGTTACAAGCTAGAAGAGATCCAAACGGTTTGAAGATATTCAGAAAACATTTCCTTTACCTGCTCTGCCTGGCCGCCGCCGCGGCTCTGCTCGCCATGCTGCTTCCCCCCGGACGCGGAGCTTTGGGTTACATTGTGTGCGTAGCCGCATTTACGGCATTCGGATTCGTGCTGTTGTGGATAGTCGAAAGAGACATCCTGAAGGACTTCTCAAGAATATCGAAGGCGCTTGAGCTTCTGCCGGAGAAGCAGAAGAAAGCCCGCAAAACAGGCCGCAAGGTAAGCGATTTCGACACGGGGGTATCGATCTCCATAAGCGAACTCTCGGAGAGAATCTCCCTTCAGATGCAGTCAACCGAGAGGGAGGGGAACCAGCTTAAAAGTATAATCGAGTCCATGAAGGAAGGAGTCATAGTGATATCCAGAGAGGAGGATCTGTTGCTCGTAAACGACGCTGCGAAGGAAATGTTCGCAATAGACGACGCGGCAATTGGCCACCCTTACATGGAAACCATACGAAACCCCGATCTCCAGAGGCTTATCTCCCGCATGAAGCAGAAGAAAAAATCGGCCACCCAAGAAATCTCCGTGCTTTACCCCCAGGAAAAATCGTATCTCGTAAGCGTCCGCGTAAGTCCACGCTACTGGGAAATCGTGGTTGTCATTTTTGACATAACGGAATTTAAGAAGCTTGAGAGGATAAAGGCCGATTTCGTGGCGAACGTTTCCCATGAACTCAGAACCCCGCTTACGTCCATAAAGGGATACATCGAAACCCTTCTTGACAGAAGCTATGACACGGATGAGGAGAAAAAGCATTTTCTCGAGATAATGGAGGAAAATACCGACAGGCTTATAGCAATAGCTTCCGATCTTCTGGTGCTCTCGGAACTTGAAAGCGGGGAAGCCGACTCTCAAGATTCAAGGAAAGGAGACGAAGAGATTGACATCAGGGAAACGATCCTCCGCTCCGTGGGTTCTCTTGACTCGCTTTTTTCGAAAAAAGGAGTCAATCTCTCTCTTGAAATTGAGGACGGCATGCCTCCCTACAGGGCAAACAGGTTCCTCGTGGAACGCATGCTCATTAATCTCGTTGAGAACTCGGCCAAGTACACCCCGGAAAACGGCTCTGTTGTGGTCCGCGCCTCGGCCCTAAACGGCACCTTGTGCATAGAGATTGAAGATAACGGGATCGGAATCCCCCCGGAGCATCAAGAAAGAATATTCGAGAGATTCTACAGGGTGGATAAGAACCGTTCGAGAGAGATAGGCGGAACGGGACTCGGACTCAGCATAGTGAAGCACATAGTCATACAGCACGGGGGAACCATAGCTGTGAGAAGCGCGGAAGGTGAAGGAAGCACGTTCACCGTCGAACTCCCGCGACCTGAGAAGTAAGCGCGGCGGTCAGTTCATCTCCGAAGTGTGCTGATGCTTAAGCATCTCTCCGGTGGCTATGTAGTAGGCGTTCTCGGCTATGTTGGTCGCAAGATCCGCCACCCTTTCAAGATGCCTCGCAACGTAAATGTAGCGAAGCGCCCGGTTAAGCGTTGAGGGGTCCGATATCACAAAGGTTATAAGCTCCCTCACTATCTGGGGTTCGTAGTTATCGACTTCGTCGTCTTTGCGACAGACCTCGACGGCGAGTCGTTCATCGCTTCTTATAAACGCGTCCAAGGCCTCGCGGAGCATCTCCATCGCCTTGTCAGCCATCTTGGGAATATCAATAAGCGGCTTTATAGGCGGGTAGTCGGCCATGAAAAGAGCCAGTCTCGAGATACTCGAGGCATGGTCCCCTATCCTCTCAAGATCGTTGTTGACCTTCATTATCATGGTGACGGTCCGCAGATCTGTGGCCTCCGGCTGGTAAAGAGCCAGTATCTTAATGCAGAGGTTGTCTATCTCGATCTCCATCGAGTTTACCTGGTCGTCCGTGCTGATAACCTCCTGAGCAAGAATCATGTTGCCTTCGCGAAGGGCCTTTATGCTCTTGGCAATCATGGTTTCGACAAGGGATGCCATCTCAAGCAGTTTCTTGTTAAGAAGCACGAGTTCCCCTTGGTACTTTATCATCTGTAATTGCTCCTTCGGAGATGCCTAGCCAAACTTGCCCGAGACGTAGTCTTCAGTGTGTTTTTTGGCAGGGTTAAGGAATATCTTCTCCGTGGTGTCAAACTCCACTATGTCTCCTATGTACATAAAGGCCGTGTAATCCGAGACCCGGGCGGCCTGCTGCATATTGTGGGTCACGATCACTATGGTGAACTTGCTTTTAAGTTCCGTAACAAGATCCTCTATCTTGGCCGTAGCTATGGGATCAAGCGCGGAGCAGGGCTCATCCATCAAAAGCACATCCGGTTCAACCGCTATTGCCCTCGCGATGCAGAGTCTTTGCTGCTGACCTCCCGAAAGACCCATGGCGCTGTCATTAAGCCTGTCGTTTACCTCTTCCCAGAGGGCGGCGCGCTTGAGGTTCTTCTCCACGATATCGTCAAGAACAGATTTCTTCTTGATCCCCGCTATCCTGGCTCCGTAGGCGACGTTCTCGTAGATCGATTTGGGAAACGGGTTTGATTTCTGAAATACCATACCGACCCTTTTTCTAAGATCGGTGATGTCGACATCGGAATCGAATATGCTTTTGCCGTTAATCGATATGTCCCCTTCGGTCCTGCAGTCATCAATGAGATCGTTTAAGCGGTTAAAACAGCGAAGCAGCGTGGATTTACCGCAGCCCGAAGGACCTATAAACGCCGTGACCTGTTTTCTCGGGATATTCATGTTGATGTCCCGAAGAGCCTGCTTCGCGCCGTAAAAAAGGCTCAAGCTTTCGACCTCGGCCAAGGGATCGGGAACGGACTTTGCCTTCTTCGGTTTCTTGGCCTTGGGAGCCGGGGAAACGCCGTTTGTCTCCGGGGGTTTGAACTCCTGTTTTTCCATCGGTTTTCCAGACAGCATTAAGTCTTCCTCCTCTACTTATACCCTATTAAACTACACCGCGGAAGTCGCGTATTTTTTCCTTAGCCTGTTTCTTATTATTATCGCCGTTATGTTAAGCACAATAACTATCAGTATGAGCAGAAACGCGGTCATGAACACCATGGGTTTTGCCGCCTCGGCATTTGGAGACTGAAAGCCGAGATCGTATATGTGGAACCCGAGATGCATGAACTTTCTCTCGAGGTGAAGGAAGGGAAAGTGCCCGTCTATGGGAAGATCAGGCGCAAGCTTCACAACCCCCGTTATCATGAGCGGCGCCACCTCTCCGGTGGCCCGGGCGACCGCGAGGATAAGGCCCGTAAGTATGGCCGGAAGCGCACTCGGGATAACCACCTTCCAGGTGGTCTCGAACTTCGTTGCCCCGAGCGCAAGCGATCCCTCCCTTATGTTTCTCGGAACTGCAGCGAGCCCCTCTTCGGTCGCGACTATTACCACCGGAACAGTGAGAAGAGCAAGGGTAAGCGATGCCCACAGTATTCCTCCCGTGCCGAAAGTCGGGCTTGGGAGAGCCTCCTTGAAAAACACGGAGTCAATTATGCCCCCTACGCCGTAGAGAAAGAATCCCACTCCGAAAACTCCGAACACTATCGAGGGGACCCCGGCCAGGTTGTTAACGCATATCCGAACAATTCTCACCATCACTCCCTGCCTAGCATACTCCCGGAGATAAAGCGCCGCTATGACTCCGAAAGGCATGACCACTATGCTCATGATAAACACCATGAGCACCGTACCGAATATCGCGGGGAAGATTCCGCCCTCGGTGTTTGCCTCTCTCGGATCATCGGAGACAAATCCCCAGAATCTCTTGACGTAAAAACCGGCTTTTTCCGCAAATCCCATGTCGTTTGGACGAAAGGCAAGCACGATCTTCCCAAGCGGGATTACCTTCTCGTCTCCCCCGGCGGAGATCATCACCGCCTCGTTTCTGTTAAGTTCCGAGTAGAGCGCTTCGAGTTTCGCCTCGCTTTCCTTGTAGCGCTCTTCATATTCTTTTATTTTCAGGCGATGCTCGGCCTCCTTAACAGGATCGCCTTCGCCGCGCATCGCAAGGCCACGGAGCTTAAGACGCCGTTTTTCAATCCCGTAATTTATGTCTCCTATCTCGCCCTTTTCTATCTTAAGTATCTTGGCGTGTATCTCGTTTGAGTCGCGTATGAGATCCCGAAACACGGAGAAAGCCTCAGGGTCCCCGCCCGGGATCACCACCCCGTTCTTCCTTATCTCCTTTAGGTAGCCGTGGTAATTACCCCACTCGTGCCGTTCCAAAATCACGGCGTCGCGAGGATAGCCGCGCGACGCTATGTCCGCCTCGTTTATCCATTTGAAGTCAAGACCGTAGAGGTCCCTGTTTCCTATCTTGAGCTTAATCCGAGACTCAGAACCTCTTACTCCGTCGCTATCCCGCACGGACTCCTTGGCTCGAAACTGCCCTAGGTAGACAGAGCCGTCTCTAAGCGTGTAGCGCCCGATGTCCGTCGGCCACATAGAGCCTAGACCCTTTGCGGCTATGAGAAACAGAAGTCCTCCTATCATCACGAGCGTGATCATGAGGGCAAGGCCCGATATCCAAATGTAGGCGTCGCCTGCTTTCCAGAGTTTAGGCATCGGATTGAGCGTATTTCCTCCTCAGTCTCTGGCTTAGAATCTCCGCCAGAGTGTTAAGCAGAAAGGTGACCGCAAACAGCAGGATCGCCGTCAGGAAAAGGACCCTGTAGAGGGTTCCCCCGTGCGGGGCTTCGGGAAGCTCGACCGCGATGTTGGCCGAAAGAGCCCGGAAGCCGTTAAAGAAGCTCCAGTCCATGACCGGGGTGTTGCCCGTGGCCATGAGCACGATCATCGTCTCTCCCACGGCCCTTCCGAAACCTATCATGATGGCCGAGAATATGCCGGCGCTCGCCGAGGGCAGAACTATTCTTGTAGCCGTCTGCCACCTGTTGGCCCCGAGGGCCAGAGATCCCGCAGAAAGAGTCCTTGGAACACTCGAGAGCGCATCTTCAGAGATTGTGAATATGATGGGAATCACCGTAAAGCCCATCGCGAATCCCACGACCAGCATGTTTCTCTGATCGTAGCGAAGATCGAACATTCTGAAAAACCAGTCCCTAAAGTCCCCGGCGAAAACGAGGCTCTCAAGCGGACTGTTGAGCCACAGGGAAAGCGTAGCGGCAATCCCTATCACTCCCACGAGCGTGAAAAGCTCGGCTCCCACCCGGAATCTCCCCGAAAGCGAGAACGGAAAACGGTGCCACAGGAAAAGCACAAGAAGGGTAAGCGCGATCACAATAAACGGCATCACCAGAATCGCGACAAAGACCTTTTCAAGCAGCGGCGCAAGCCAGAGACCCGCCAGAAATCCGAGCACAACGCTTGGAAGCGCCGCCATTACCTCTATCACGGGCTTTACCACATTCCTTATGGAGGGATGGAGAAACTGCGAAACGCATATTGCCGCCAGAACCGCAAGCGGGATCGAAAGTAGCATCGTGTATATGGCGCCCTTCATGGTTCCGTAGGCAAGCGGCGTCAGGCTGAACTTGGGTTCGAACTCGTCTGTCCCTCCCGTTGACTGCCAAACATACCGGGGCCTGTCGTAACCCTCGTACCATATTTTTCCGAAAAGGGAGCGGAAATTCGTCTCGGGGTGCGGATTATCAAGATAGTAGCTTGAAAGCGCCATATCGGAATCCACAGCCACCACCCCGTCCGCCTTGGGAGAAAAGCTAATCCCCGCATAAGGCTTCCCCCGGCCCGGAAAATCAAGCTGCTTCGTGGCGGAAGTGGCTTGATAAAGGAATATGTTTCCCGAGGTGTCTGAAGCAAGAAAACCTCTTCCCCTCTGCGACGCGGAGAACTTGTCTACCGGCCCTGGAAGCGGAGGCAAGACGTGCACTTTAGTGAGCTTGCTTTCTTCGCCGCCACCTGTGGTCTCAAACCACACGCTCACGTTTCCCGCGGAGTCACCGACAATAAGGGAACGGTGACCTAGAAGGAACCCTATTTTAGTAACTGCCACCCCGGGACCCGCAGTAGCCCCAAGCGTGGATTTGAGTTCCGGAGAAGAGGGGTCTGAAAGCGACCAGTGATAAAGTTTCCCGTTCTTCGTTGAGACGTAGAGGTTCTGGGTTTCGGAATCGATCTGCACTCCGGTGACCGCGACTCCTTTAAGCTCCGCTGTAAGATCGGTCGTGAAGATTTCAGTTTCGCTCTCTCCCAGAAACCCTTCCTCCTTGACTTCCAAGTAGGTTATGAGGCGCCCCGAGGCCGTGTAGGCCGCGACTACCGGAGCCCCGGTCTCGGGCGAGCTTTGATAGGCGAAGATTTCTATCGGTTCTTGCGTTACGCGAAGGGCTTCTCCCTCCGTCACTTTTGATACTACGGTTCTTTCCGTCCCTTCGCGGAACTCGACCCCGAAGCTTACATCGAAAGGCTTTACGTAGCCTTCCCGGTCAGCAAGCGCGTAGGAAGTATTGCTTATGGCATTATAAAAAGAGGTATAGCCGACTGTCTTGTGAGAAATGGTGTGAGTCTTGAGGGACTTGGGTTTTTCTTCCAGAGTGAAGAAGCGTACCGACCCTAGGGAGTCCACCGTGAAAAACTGCTCCCTATACTCATCCACCCCTATGTCGAAAATACGCACTTGCCCGGCAGCCGTCCCGGAAACAAGACGATCTTTCATTTCCGAGACGCTCTCAAGCTTTTTCCCGGGACTTTTCCACAGAGGTACGGTTTCGATCCCTATGAAAAAAAGTATCGCTATGATACAGAGAATGATTCCGGCACCGCCGACAAACACCACGTGCCTCGCCAGCCTGTCGTAGAGCTTTCTTCTCCGTATCTGCTTTTGCTTGGAACTTTCTTCGATTCCAAGCTCGTCAGTTCTATCGCTTGACAATGAAATTACCCTGCACCCGGGACATCAGGTGCGAAAAAGACGGCTTAAAATCCGACCTCCCCGGGGTAAACGGCCGAACGCAGGCAGATCCGAAACAGTTCCGGGTCCATCCGCGCAAAAAGCCTTAAATAGCATACCTAGTTCGCACCTATAAGGTCTCTTAACTCAGAGGCTTTCCCGGCGGTCAAGGGAAGATAACCGTCCTTTATTACTATCTCCTGTCCCTCCTGGCTCAGAATGTATTTCAGAAACTCAAGGCGTAGCGGATCAAGGGCTTCGTTCGGCTTTTTGTTCACGTAAAGATAAAGATACCTTCCGAGCGGATACTTCTTGCCGACGACATTCTCGATACTGGGCCCGAAACAGCCCTTCTCGGCGGTCTTGGCAATCTCGATCGCCTTCACTCCGGAAGTTTTGTACCCGATGCCGCTGTAGCCGATTCCCTGGAGATCCTCAGTAATTCCCTGCACAACGGCGGAGGATCCCGGCTGCTCCTTGACGGTGTCCTTGTAGTCGCCCTTGCAAAGCGCCTTCTTTTTGAAGTAACCGTAGGTCCCTGAAGCCGAGTTTCGCCCATAGACGCTTATCGGCTTGCCGGACCAATCGCCGCCGAGCCCAGCCGCCCCCCAGATAGAAATATCGGAACCGCCACCGCACTTTCTGTTCTTTGAGAAAATGGCGTCTACCTGCTTTATCGAAAGACACCCGATCGGGTTATCCTTGTTGACGTAAACCGCGAGAGCGTCAATTGACGTCGGAACCGCAGTCGGTTTGTAACCGGTTTCCTTTTCGAAGGCGTCGATCTCTTTTGATTTCATCATTCTCGACATGGGTCCGAACTGGGAAGTCCCCGCTATGAGAGCCGGGGGGGCAGTGCTTGAACCCTTACCCTCTATCTGACATCTAACATTGGGGTAGAACTTTGAAAATCCCTCGCACCAGAACGTCATAAGGTTGTTCATTGTGTCGGAACCCACGCTGTCTATGTTCCCCGAAACGCCCGTCGCCTTCGCATAGAAAGGTATGGACGGATCAACCTTGACCGTCTGGGCCCCCGCGACAGAACCGGAGGCAAGCGTGTAAACGATCGCAAAAAGCGTAAAACACGACGTAACACTGAAATTCTTCATTACGAGAATCCTCCTTAAGATAGTGGAAAACAAACCAAGCAAGTCGGATTAATTAAAACCCGGAAAAGTTAAGCGGGTGTTAAGAAGCAATTAAAAAAAGATGAACAAAAAAGAATGTGGAAAAAACTGATAAAACTTCGGAGAAAAAGCCGCTCTCCTGTGCTAGCGTCCGGTTCCCTCGGCAATTACTATGCGCCTGTTGGGAGCCTTCTGGCTCGC
This sequence comes from Candidatus Dadabacteria bacterium, assembly GCA_026705445.1. Lineage (NCBI taxonomy): Bacteria > Pseudomonadati > Thermodesulfobacteriota > Candidatus Dadabacteria > Candidatus Dadabacteria bacterium. The sequence continues at coordinate 8,075 of JAPPAR010000010.1, read as the reverse complement.
CTCGTAGTATTCGAGCGCCTCGGGCATCCACTTGCGGATGTTTTTTATCCTGGTCCTGTACCCGGGGTGGGTAGAGAGAAACTCGGGCGGAGCCCCTCGTCCCGCAGCCCCCATCCTCTCCCAGAAGGGGATGGCCTCGCGGGGATCATAGCCCGCCTTTGCCATGTATATGAGGCCTATCCTGTCGGCCTCTGATTCCTGCTTTCTTGAAAACGGCAGGGCGACCGCGAGCGTTGTCCCCACCCCGTAGGCGGCAAGAACCCTGCTTGTGGTTTTTTTGTCCTTTTTCTTCATGGCCGACGCGAGCGCCGCAGAGCCCATCTGGAGCAGAATTCCGAGAGTAAGCCTCTCCCCTCCGTGGCGCGCCGTTGCGTGGGCAACCTCGTGGGCCATCACGGTAGCGAGCCCCGCCTCGGTTTTGGCAACGGGCATCATCCCGGTGTAAACCCCGATTTTCCCCCCGGGAAGCGCAAAGGCGTTCACCAACTTGTCGTTATCGAAAACGGTGTACCGCCACCTGAGGTTGGGGGTGTGGGAAACCGCGGCTATACGCTGTCCGACCCTCCTCACGACCCCGTTGTAGTGCGCATCACGCGAGATCTTCTCGGTCTCAAGCAGGTTCACGTACGCACTTGCGCCAAGCTGCATTTCGAAGGCCTGGGGGAGTAGTATAAACTGCGTTCTGTTGGTAATCGGGGCCCTGGCGCACGCAACGAGGAGGAGCAGAAAAAGCAGAACTCCGGCCGGAAAAAGACTTTTCCTTTTAAATATCGACCTCAATTTCCGTTAATTCTCAGGGCCCGCAAGCCTGCGGGCCCTGAGTCAAGTAAAAAGCCTAACTTTCTAAACTAATGGAATCAGGAAAGATCCGCTTCCCTCATCCTTTTCATTCCTTCGTCTATATCGTCGTCAGAACACGCGTAGGTAACCCTCACGTAACCCTCCCCCTGGCTTCCGAATGCTGTGCCGGCCACTACGGCGACCGCCGCGCGCTCAACCAACCTGTCGGTGAACTCCTGGGAGGTAAGTCCCGTTCCCGAAATGTCGGCGAAGGCGTAGAACGCACCGTCGGGAGTATCGCATGTTATACCGTCGACGCTGTTTAGCCCGGCGACCATACGGTCCCTTTTCTGCTCAAGCAGAACCAGCTTGTTCTCAACCCAGTCCTGCGGCCCGGTTAGAGCCGCGTGCGCTGCCTTCTGTATGAACGCAGCCACGTTTGTGATTGAGTCCTGAAGGAATATAGAGAGCTTCTCGATAACCGGCCTCGGGGCCACGGTCCAACCTATTCTCCACCCTGTCATAGCCCATGTCTTTGAGAACGTGTCTATGCAGATCACCCTGTCGCGTATGCTTTCTATCGATGAGATCGAGAGATGCGGCTTTCCGAAGGTTACCTGGGAGAATATCTCGTCAGATATGATCATCACCTGGGGATGGCGCTCAAGCATATCGGCTATCTCCTGGGGGTTCTCCACCAGGTGGCCGTTCGGCCTCTGGGGAGTGTTTATGATCACGAGCTTCGTTTTCGGGGTGATGAGTCCTTCCAGCTTCTCAACGTCGAACTGCCAGTCGGGCTTTGTAAGCGGGGTGTGTTTTATCACCGCGTTTGCGTACTTGGCCCATACCTCATCGGGGGGATATCCCGGGTTCGGGAATATCACCTCGTCCCCGTCCTCAAGAAAGGTAAGAAGGTTCATCGTAAGGGAGTGCTTCGCTCCCGCCGTCACTATGACCTCGTCGGGTTCCGTGGGTCTTCCCCGCTCACCCATCTTCTCCGCTATGGCCTCCCGAAGCTCGGGAAGTCCCGGCCCTGGGTCGTACCTTACGTAACCGTCTCTAAGCGCCTGCTCCGTAGCGTCAAGAACATGCTCCGGCGTATCGAAATCGGGTCCCTGATAATCACCCTTTTCAAAGTGAATGATCTTTTTTCCCGTTTTCCTCTCAAGTTCCCTCGCGACCCTCATGCTCGCCCACTGCTTGGGCGGAACAAAGTGCGAGGTACGCGAACTGTATCCATATGATGACATAACTCCTCTCCTCCTTAAGTTTTTTTCAAAAAGCTAAGAGTCCTTGTTTATCAGCAGTCCGGAAGCAAGCTGCGAGAAAACCGCGTCGGCCACCTCTCCCGCATCCATCGAGAAATCGTGGTGAACCATTACCGCGCCCACGGCCCCGTAGAGCATGAGGGCGCGAAGCCTCGGATTCTGCCTCACGAAGCTTCCTTCGTCTATGCCTTTTTCTATTATCTTTTCGTAGAGCCTCACCCGCCGCGTTCTCCACTTCTCGGTAAGCTCAAAGTGTTCCTTAAGAAGATGAGTCTCGTCGCGGCTCAGTATGCGAAGAACCTTCAAGTTCTGTCTGTAGAAAGTGAATATGGTCGTAAGCAGCTTGCGGAGCTTCAGGGGGGCTGGGTCCGAATTCTCTACTTCCTCATGCAGGAGCGCTTCTATGGCCTCGAAGCTCTCCTTAAGGATTTCGAGGTAGAGATTCTCCTTGGAAGAGAAGTAGTTGTAGAGGGTTCCTTTCGATACGCCCATCTCCTCGGCTATCTCTTCCATGGTGACCTCGTGGTAGCCCTTCTCGGAGAAAAGGTCGGTCGCAGCTCTTAATATCTCGTCGCGGCGCCTGAACTTGCGGGACGTCTGTGTGCTCTGCGTACTTCTCTGGGGAACGCTGTTAGTCTGAACCATACTCCTCACCCACTGACTGACTCGTCAGTCAGATTAACAAGTCCTTAAAAAATTGTCAAGGAGAAATTTAAGCTTGTTGAAATCAGGGTCCGGCCATCCCACAGCAGATGAAATCTCCCAAAGAGACCAAAATCTTTAAATTCGCAGAAATTCCCTTACCATATATCCTCAATATGGGAAGGATAATACTGGTCATTTTCGTGCTCGGGGTGATTCTCGCGGCGGGGGTTTTCCTCTCGGAGAACGTGTCGAGGCATGACGCCGAAAGACCCACTCACAAGACCCCGGCGCTTGAACCGCTTGCGGAGCATCTTTCAAGAGCAACTATCCCAGTCTCCGTTCCCATAGCTGCAATAGAGGAAGCGCTTGAGCGCAAGACGCCGAAGCAGGAGTCGGGTTCAAGGAAAAACAGTCTCGGAAGACCTTTCGCCCAAAGCGAACTCAGCTGGAATCTAAGCCGTTCCCGTCTTCAGGTATTGGGCCGAAGCGGAGCGCTGGACATAGCGACCGGGCTTAGCGGAGAGGCTCGCGCAGCGGGGACTCTTCGGCTGATAAGAAAGTTTGACGTAAACGCACGCGGCGACGTACTTGCAAGCGTCTCCCTCACCGCGAGTCCGACCCTTGAGACCAACTGGCGCGTATCCCCGAACCTCTCCGAGGTAAAAATAGATATACAAAAGGCCGACATACCGATAAAACGCATTGGAAGCCTTGACGTAAGAGGAGATATACTTCCCGGAGTTCGAATCACGGCCGATGCGCTTCGCACGCAACTTAACCAAAGCGTGGCCAGGAGCGATTTTTTTGAGCAGGCGGTAAGAAAAGGCTGGAAGAGGCTTTGCGGTTCAACACCGCTTGGAGAAGACTCGGATCTCTGGCTTGAAACAAGGCCCGTAGTTGCGCGCGCAGCACAGATCCGCATCGGCCGCAAAGACATCCGCACTACGATTGGAGTTGAAGTAAAAACGCGCATCCTGACAGAGCAAACGCAGCCAGAATGCCCCTTCCCGAGAACCCTGCTCCTAGAAAAGCCAAAGCCAGAAGGCTTCGAAATCATTATGCCCACCATACTCGACTACGAAACGCTTGAGCGAACACTCGCCGAGGAGGTAGTCGGCAAGTCTGTGGGCAAAAACATCTCCATAGCCATAAAGGCAATAAGGGTTCACCCGTATGGAGAAAAGCTTCTGCTTGAAACCACGGTGGCTGTGGAGGCCAAAATCCTCTCAGACACGGAAGTGAAGGGAATCCTGTACGTGGTTGCCGAACCGGAACTAGACGCCGAGACTCAGACCATAACGCTGGAAAACGTAGCACTCGATATCGATTCGCAAAACGTGCTTTTCTCAATGGCTGGAAAGGCAGCGGAGCCACTGCTACTGGAAGCCATCTCAAAGCGTCTTCCATTCGATCTCGGGCCTAAGCTTGAGGAACTGCGAGACGGTGCGGAGGACGCGATCTTGGCGCTTTCATCGGAGAACGTCTCGGTTACGGGCAAGGTGCGCCAGGTGCGCCTGACCCGCCTTGACGTGGGGCCCGAACACCTGCGTTTAGTCCTCACGGCAGAAGGCAGGGTTAGGGCAAGAGTGCAGGCAATTCCTTAGCGTATTTTTTCGCGTCCAGAAGTTCTGGAGGAGATTTCGAAGTGGAGTTTTTCTGGTACATTTTTTAGAGGAGAAAATCATATGAGCGTATGGGGAAAAATAATCGGCGGTGCCGCGGGTTTTGCTCTCGGTGGCCCTATCGGTGAGTTGCTCGGTGCCATGGCGGGTCACGCGTTCGTGGATACCGGGGAGCGACCAACCGACACGCGCTCGAGAAAACAGATCGCCTTCACGGCCGGAGTTATAGTGTTGGCGGCCAAGATGGCTAAAGCTGACGGGGTAGTAAGCGAAGAGGAGATCCAAGCTTTCCGAAAGGTGTTTCATCCGATCCTGAGGGACGAGGTAAAAGAAGCCGAGGTTGCCCGCGTCTTCAATATCGCTAAGAAAGACTCAGAAGGCTTTGAGCCCTACGCACAGCAGCTTGCCGAAATGTTCAGGGGCAACCCCGCAGTTCTTGAGGAGCTTTTAAACTGCCTGTTTCTCATCGCCAAGGCCGATAACGTCTACCACACCAAGGAAAATGAGTATCTCAAAAGCGTGGCCGAGATATTCGGACTGAGCGAAGCGGCATTCAGGCGGATTCGCGCCGCACATGGCGTCGACAAGCCGGATCCGTACGAAGTCCTGGGAGTTACAAGGGACATCTCGGACAACGAACTTAAAAGCAAGTACCGCGAACTTGTCCGCGCGCACCATCCCGACAGCCTGATCGCCCAAGGCGTTCCCCAGGAATTTGTTGATGCGGCAAACGAGAAGCTCGCAGTCATAAACGATGCCTACGACCGGATCGAGAAGGAGCGAAAGGCAATCTGATCCCTCTACGCAGACGGTCCCCTAGGACACCCTGAAAGGAGTATTTTTCCATTGAGCGAACCGATTGCCCTTTGCTTCAGCGGCGGCAAAGACAGTGCCATGGCGCTTCAGGAAATCCGAAAGCGCGGGGAATACCGCGTGGCGGAACTTGTGACGACGGTAACTGACGCCTACGATCGGGTGAGCATGCACGGAGTGCGTCGTACGCTGCTTCGCAGACAGGCGGAGTCCTTAGGTCTACCACTTGTGGAAGTCGTGGTGCCGCCGGAATCGTCAAATGCTGTCTACGAACAGGAAATGGGAAAGGCGTTCTCCAATATCCGCGACAAGGGCATTCGCCGGATTGCCTTCGGCGATATATTCTTGGAAGATCTTAGGGATTACAGAGAACGGCAGCTCGCGGCCTCGGGATTAACCTGCCTCTTCCCCCTGTGGAAGAAGCCGACTCGGTCTTTAGCCCGGACCTTTATAGACGAAGGGTTTCGTGCGGTAACTGTATGCGTTTACTCCAAAATGCTTGATGAGTCCTTCGCCGGACGCCATTTCGACACGACGTTTCTTGATGACCTTCCAAGCGGGGTCGACCCCTGCGGAGAGAACGGGGAATTCCACACGTTTGTTTTCGACGGACCGATATTCTCCTGGCCGATTGAGTTCACAGGCGGTACGGTAGTGGAAAGAAACGGTTTCTTTTTCTACGACCTCTTATTAAGTTCGCACCGTGCATCCTAGTCCCGGTCCGACGATTATGCTCATTGATTTTAATACGCACGTCCGTAAAAACATCTTCAACCTAGGAAAAATAGAATTTCTAATTCCTTTTCCCTCATACTTCGTTTTAAAAAACCTTTTCGTCCGAAGATGTTCAATCTTAAAATATTTTTTCTTGACTTCCCTTCCTGTTTCCGTTATATGTCCTAAGGACATATAACGGAAACAGGAAAGAGAGTTTAGAACCGTGCCGAACAAAATTCCCATAATCTATCCGACAAGACTAACTCGTGCTGGCCGCTACTTAGCGGAACTGCTGGAAAAAAATAACAAGCCAGTTCTCACGGAGTTCGATTTTTTCCAGATCGTTCGGAAAATGTATCGGGATCACGGCGGAAGAAAACTGTACCTGCGCCGAGACGTTCCGACGAAAGACGACTACACCCGGATAATATCAGATTTCAAGAAAACAGCCATAGTTGCAACAGATAGGGATTACGGCGGACGCGTCATCAGGGTGCTGGCCATTTCCGACCTTCCCGCAGAAGACATCGTCTGTCTCGTCGACCCGACATGCTACGTATCCCACCTCTCTGCCATGCAGCGGTGGGGGCTAACCGACCGGAGGTCGAATGCCTTGATGCTTACGCGCCCCGATCGCAGAACTGCGGCGCAGAGAATTCGGAATTACATGAAAGAAGTCTTGGGCAAAGACGAAACCACTCCTTTCCCGTTGAAAATCATAGGGCATCCGGACCGCGTGAGGCGACGAGCTATCCGAGTTCACGAAAGCAAGGCACCGGGGAAGTGGCTCAGAAACCGGGGAAGCGAATTTCGTCTCTCTACGATCGGGCAGACGTTCCTCGACATGCTCAGAAGACCCGATCTGTGCGGAGGCATGTCTTATATTCTCGACGTCTGGGAAGAGCACGCGGAAAATTATCTCGACGACATCGTCTCCGCAGTCGACTCTTGCGAAAACGGCATTGTAAAAAGTCGGGCCGGTTATATACTTGAAGAGCGCTTGGGCCTGCGTCACGGTACAATTGAGAGTTGGAAGAAATTCTGTCAGCGCGGGAGCAGCCGCAAACTCGATCCGACTGAGGCCTATGCGCCTACTTTTTCCGAAACCTGGATGATATCGCTTAATGTCTAACCCCGTACTTGAAATCAAAGTCGCGGACTGGGTTGAACGGGCAAAGCCCGACCCCGCAGCCTACCGACAACGCCAGACGATCGAGATTGTCCTCAATTCAATCGCCATGACAACTCCTCTGAATGTGGAGATGTTCCTAAAAGGCGGCATCCTGATGGGACTTGCCTACGACAGCCCGAGGCAAACATCTGATATAGATCTGACGACATATCTCACCGCAGAGGCCAATGTCGACAACAAAATCCGAAGACTTCTGGATTCGGCGCTACCGAGAGCTGCCACCGCACTTGGTTATGCCGACCTCATTGTCAGAACCTACTCGGTGAAGCGCCTCCCGCCAAAAATGGATTTTGAAAAAGCGCAATTCCCCGCACTGCAACTAAAAATCGCCTACGCACGACGAGGCACGAGGGAAGAGACGGCACTCTCGGAAGGTAAAACCACCAGCGTGATCAACCTTGACATCTCCTTTAATGAACCGCTGGGACAATTCCAAGTGCTTGAACTGACCGGAGGACAACAACTGCGGGCTTACGGCCTCGTAGATCTCATCGCCGAAAAATATCGCGCCATGCTTCAGCAGCTTGCGCGCAGACGCAACCGGCGACAGGACGTTTATGATCTCGACCTGCTGATAGCGGATGACCAGATTGACGATTCCTGCCGTGCGCAGATCCTGGATGCTCTTATCGAGAAATGCAACTCGCGCCGCATCAGTCCGACCCGTATGTCTCTTGACCACCCCGAAATAAAAAGACGGTCGGGGGCAGACTGGCAGACTATGGAGCTTGAGCTGGGGGAAGTGCCGGATTTTGAAGATTGTTTCGCACGGGTTTCGCAGTTCTACAGAGACCTGCCCTGGCAAACAACACGGACCCCCTGAAAAATAGCAGATTTCTGCGGACTCACACCACTAGGCTTCCGCCTTTCTTAGAGCGGGGCCCGACACGCCAAATAATAGGTCAGGCCCAGCAAATTAACAACCAACAACACTTTCCAAACTACTTCAAACACCAATCTAAATTTATCCATAATCACACTAACCCGGATTTCTCACGGTAAGGTATAGAAAAGGCCGTTGTTTGTGTTATAATAAAG
>JAPPAR010000009.1 GCA_026705445.1 Candidatus Dadabacteria bacterium | reverse complement strand
CATGGCTGCTGACCCTAAAAACCCTTCCATATCCCTATGCGGTGAGAAATGCGGGCTAAACGGTTGGTAATATATCAAAAAAAGAAGTAGTTAAGCAAGTTGTTTTGTGTGGTTTAGAGGAATTTCACATGTACTTGAACACTTCCAAAGCACGATTTCGGGCTGTCAGATGATCTACTATAGGATACGGATAACTGTTTCCCAGAGAGACTCCCGAATTCTCAAGTCTATTTTTAGATGCTGTCCATGGCTCATGAATGTATCTATTCGGTAAGTTTGTAAGTTCTGGAACCCAACGTCGCACATAAGCACCGTTGGGGTCAAATTTCCTGCCCTGAAGCACCGGGTTAAAAATACGAAAAAATGGAGCTGCATCAACCCCGCAGCCCGCGACCCATTGCCAACTTACTGAGTTGTTAGCAAGATCCGCGTCAACCAAAGTATCCCAGAACCAGGCGGCACCGTCCTGCCATGGGTTAAGAAGGTGTTTCACAAGAAAAGAAGCGGCGATCATTCGTACCCGGTTGTGCATCCAGCCCGTAGCCCAGAGTTCGCGCATTCCAGCATCGACTATCGGGTAGCCGGTGAGACCTTGCCGCCACCGGCGAAGCGCTTCTTCATTCCTTGCCCACGGGAAGCGTTCAAATTTCCATCGAAACGGCTTTTCGGGGAATTTTGGCCAGTGGTAAAGCAGGTGGTGAGAGAATTCCCGCCATATGAGCTGGCGAAAAAAGGGTTTCAGGTCATCTTGCGATTCTGGTTTTACTCTTGCAAGCGAATGATGCCAGCATGTCCTCGGTGATACTTCTCCAAAATGGAAATGAGGAGAAAGGCGAGAAGTTCTCTTCACACCAGGTCGGTCGCGTTGAATTCGGTATTCCTCTGGTGAGTTTTCCAGAAACGAGTCAATAGAGTTGAGGGCACCTGATTCGCCGGGCGTCCACATGTTAAGCCAGTCGGCGCTCCAGTCGGGCTTTGTCGGCAGAAGCTTCCACTCATCAAGTGAATCGCTCTTGGGGGGTTTTCTCGAGCTTGGAAGTCGTTCGGGGGCGGGCACGGGCTTCTGGAGTGGAAAGCTCTGCATGCAGGTTTTGTAAAAAGGCGTGAAGACCTTGTAGGGTTCGCCGTTTTTTGTCGTAATGGAACCGGGCGGAAAAAACAGATTCCCGTCAAATATCCTGAATCCGGCCCCGAGTTCCTTAAGAATATCCGGTAGTTCCGAATCGACCTTGATCGCGTGCGGTTCTGTAAGCGGGGTGCAGTATACTGCCGTGGCGCCGGTCTCGGTTACCAACTCCCTCAGAACCTCCTGCGGTCGGCCGCGACGCAGAATTAGGCTGTTTCCGCGGGTTTCCAAGGATCTGTTTAGCGCCAAAAGACTTTGATGTAACCACCATCTGCTTGCGCCGCCGGGCGCCCAGGGATCTGAATCTGCGTCTTCAAGTATATAGACCGGCACTATGGGCCGAGCGGATTTGGCCGCCTCCGCTAGTGCCGGATTATCCAGGAGTCTGAGATCCTTTCTGAACCAGTGGATGATTGGGTTTGCCGTCTCTTTTGCTTGACTCATTTTTACTGGAAGACCGGTTTTTGCCTCGAAGATTACGGTAAATTATACTGATAGGAACATATTTCTCTGAAAGAAATTGTACAACTTTTTGTTAAAATCTAACTAGAGATTCATTTCCATGGTCCAAACAGCTTCAAAAGAGGGCTTCAGGTCCGGGTTCATTTCCGTGATAGGACGACCTAATGTCGGAAAATCCACTCTTGTGAATTCCATCGTCGGAGAAAAAGTTTCGGCCGTTTCGGATAAGCCGAGCACTACCAGGAACAGAATTCTGGGAGTAAGGACTTTTGATGATTCCCAGCTGGTTTTTCTCGATACCCCGGGCGTTTACAGGGAGAAAAGCAGGCTCGGGAAATCCATGGCCCGTGCGGTAAGCGGCGCTCTTTCCGACGCTGATCTGGTGGCGTTCGTTACGGACGTGGAAAAGCCTTTCGGGGCGGCTGATGAATCCATACTTAAGATGCTCAGGAAACCTTCCTTGTTTGTCGTGAACAAGATCGACAAGATAAAGAAATCAAAGCTCCTGTCGATACTTTCATCTGCCGAGAAGTTTTCCGATAAGTTCCTCGAAATAGTTCCCATCTCGGCTCTTACGGGCGACGGGGTGGAGCGGCTCACGCAGCTTCTAAAAAAACGCCTGCCCGAAGGGCCGAAATATTTCCCTGATGATATTTTCACGGATCAGCCCGAGATTTTTTACGTAAGCGAACTCATAAGGGAGAAAGTCTTCAATCTCACGCGAAAGGAAATTCCCTATAAAGTGGCGGTGGTGGTCTCGGGATTCAGCGAGGATACGGAACGGAACCTGATCAGGATAAGTGCGGAAATCTATGTTGAGAGAAAAAGCCACAAGGGGATTCTCATAGGAAAGGGCGGGGGGATGCTAAAGCGAATCGGTTCTGAGGCCAGGGTTGATATTGAAAGGATACTGGGAGTTAAGCTGTTTCTTGAGCTTTGGGTCAAGGTTAAGGAGAACTGGACCCAGAGCGATTTCCTTATAAAGGAATTCGGTTACGGGGACTGAACCGCAGAAGTCTTTATTCTCCCTTGAAAACGGGCTTTCTCTTTCCGAGAAAAGCCCTTTTTCCTTCCTCAGAGTCGCTGCTTTTCCTCACCTTGGCGAAAAGAGACCTTATGAGCTCTTCGTTTTCTTCCGATACTGGCCTCCCTTCTTCCCAGATATTTATCATCTTTTTCATCGATATCATCGAAAGCGGGGCGTTTTCGCTTATTCCCTCGGCAAGTCCATAGGTGAACTCTTCAAGCCTTTCTCTTTTTACAACATGGTCGACAAGTCCTTTTTCCAGGGCTCTTTCGGCATTAACTGGGTTTCCGGTGAGAAATAGTTCTCTTGTAAACCCTGGACCCACCAAGTTCAGGAATTGCTTTATTCCGCTGTAATGATAAGTGACTCCCAGTTTTGCGGGCGGGATCGCGAGCTTCGCGTCGTCGGCGCATACTCTCAGGTCGCAAGTCACCGCAAGTTCGAGTCCCGCCCCGAAAGCATGACCGTTTATCATGGCTATTACGGGAAGAGGGTAGGATTTCACTGCCCGCATGGCTTCGGTCAGTGGATGGCCGTCTTCTATCGCAATCTCTTCATCGGATATTGTCGCTATATCATATCCTGAGCAGAAAGCCCTGTTCCCGCTTCCTCTTATAACAACACATCTGATTTCAGTGGCTTTGCCCAGTCTTAGGAATTCCTCGGTTAAAAGTCCTAGAGTTTCTGGCGTAAGAGAGTTTCTTTTCTCAGGGCGATTGAGAGTAAGGGTGCAGATTGAACCCTCGGTCTTTATGAGAATTTCTTTGTTTTCGGCCATGGGGAAATTATATATTACCGAGGCTTGGTGTATAAGTGTCACCTGACCGCAGAGTGAAGGTGTTTCGTGCTCTCAATTCTTTTACAAGAGATGCGAAAAGTAGCTAAGGAGTTAGTCTTTCTAACGCTTAGAATACCTGCTCGGATTCATCAAGTACACTTTGTTTAACGTTCGGACGAAGTCCTTCTCTTGTTACTACATCCACTTCACATCCCAAGTTATCTTCAAGAAAATATTTTACATCAACCAAATCGAGCAGGCTGAAGGAGGCTTCCGGGTCGGTATCAATAAAAACATCTATATCGCTTGCCGAAGTGTTTTCATCTCGAACGGCCGAACCGAACAGGGAGACGGATTTGATTCCTCTGTCACGCAACGGTTTTTCCAAAGAAGAAATCTGTTTATGGATTTCCGCTTTGGTTAATGGCGCTGTCAAGGATCTATCAATTGAGGTGTTGTCTCGTTTGACTAATAACCGCAACGCCTCGCGAACTACTTCGCTGGCATTGTTATAAAGCCCGGATGAAACCTTCTCCCGAATAAACTGTTCCAGCTTGGGTGTGAGTGAGACATTCATTAATCTCTGCCTACGCTATAAAAGATACTTTGATAACAAACTTTATCAATCTTTGTTGTAAAGATTGTTTTTTTGTATTTTATCGTCAGGAATAATCTCATTCTAAACTACCAGGCATACTTACAGAGTCGAATTTCCCAAGGATTATGAAAGAAAACGAACCGTCGCGCGGGCGAACCTACAGGGTGCTGTTTCTCTGCACGGGCAATTCGGCCCGTTCGATCATTGCTGAATCTCTTTTGAATCACAATAGCGACGGAAGATTTGTCGGCTACAGTGCGGGCAGTCATCCTCGGGGAGAAGTTCACCCCCATGCTCTTGATCTCCTGCTTGGCAAGGGACACTCCATTGAGAACCTGCGCTCCAAGTCTTGGGATGAATTCGAGGTGGAGGGCGTTCCTTCGATGGATTTTGTCTTTACAGTGTGTGACAACGCGGCGAAAGAACCTTGTCCCGTGTGGCCGGGCAGGCCGGTTACGGCTCACTGGGGTCTTGCGGACCCCGCGGGCGTTGAGGGAACTGAAACTGAGCAGCTAAAAGCTTTTGAAAGAGCCTACGACTTGCTCAAAGAGCGTATCGCTGCGTTTCTGGCCCTTCCGTTTGACTCGCTTGACAGCGTGGAACTTCGTGAGAGACTTGAAAAGATAGGGCGCCGTGGGTCTGGAACGGACGGAGAGGAGAATAGTTGCTGACGTTTGAAGCGTTTCTGTCCGACCACCGCATGAGACCTGAATCGTTCTGATTCTCACGCAGAAGCACTATGAAGAAACAAAAAACCCTGTATCTGGCTAACTCCTACGGCTTTTCCGCGCAGCAGCGCGAAGGGCCTCTGGCGGTTCTTGTTGAGGTTCTGGAATCAATGGGAGCCGAGGTATGGGAGCCGTTTTCCCGGAACAATCAGGTTGATAAGGCGGTTGCCGGCTGGGCCTATCAGGTTGGACAGTCGGACCTCAGGGACGTGCGTGAGGCCGACGGGTTGTTCGCGGTTGTCAATGGATGTCCGCCGGACGAAGGAGTTATGGTGGAACTGGGAATGGCTATTGCTTGGGGAAAACCCGTGTTTCTGTTCCGGGATGACTTCCGCAGCTGCACCGACAGCGAGGTCTATCCGCTCAACCTGATGCTGTTTGCCGGCATGCCTGAAAAGGGCTGGGAGGCTTACTTGTATGGTTCTGTAGAAGAGATAACCGACCCGGACAAAGCGCTGGCGAGATGGCTTAAAGATGCGGACTGATTACTTTTTTAGAGACGAGTCACCAAAAAATTTACCGGTCTGCTATCCTTAGGACCCTGGCTCCCTTTCCTCCTCCCTTTTTCATTTCCAGAAGTGCCGCGTTTGCCTCTTCAAGTCCGTACTCGGTGACTTCAGTCTCTATTCCCAGAGTGGACGCGGCCGAGAGAAAGCCGGCAACATCTTCCCTTGTGACATTCGCTACGCTTTTTATCTCTTTCTCAAGCCAGAGATGCGACTGGTAATCGAGACTCAGCAAAGAACTTATGTCGGAGTTCTCCTTGCTTATGGCGTTTACAACCAGTTTTCCCCCGGGGACAAGATTCTCAAGCGAGCGCAAAACGGGCGTCCATGCCGGAGTGGTGTCAATGATGGCTGAAAGCTGCCTGGGGGAGCGCTCTTCAATTCCGCCTGACCAGGATGCTCCAAGTTCCATGGCGAACAGCCTTTCCCTTTCTCCTCTTGCGAATACGAACACCTCGCATAGTGGATATGAGTGACGAAGTAGCTGTATGACCAGATGAGCTGAAGCTCCGAATCCCATAAGCCCTACGGCGTCGCCGTCTGTTATTCCGGAAAGTCTGGCGCAACGGTAACCTATCGCTCCGGCACACAGGAGAGGGGCCGTCTTCACTGGGTCCATTCCCTGCGGTATGCGGTGAACGAAGTCTGCGTCCGCGACCATGAATTCGGCAAAACCTCCGTTTCTGTCCCTGCCGGTGGCGATGAAATCATGGCAGAGGTTTTCCCGTCCGCTGCTACAATAGGAGCATTTTCCGCAGACTCCTCCTATCCACGCAACTCCGACCATATCGCCTGCGTCGAAACTTCTTACGCCCGAGCCGTGTTCTTCGACCACCCCCACGACTTGATGTCCTGGAACAATCGGAAGAGACGGGGGGATCACCCTTCCTTCTGCCTCGTCCATGTCGGTGTGACAGACCCCGCAGGCTAAAATGCGTATTAGCACTTCTTCTTCAGCGGGTTTCGGTGTGGGAATCTCGAGCAGTTCAAGAGGAGTATCGTTATTGAGCAGGTCGTATGTACCTCTTAGAACCATTGCCTTCATCACGCTACCAAGTATAACACGCATATATGGCGTACGGGCCGGTTCCTCACTGCTTGCTTGTTCCGAGTGTGGTGTCCGCGTACGCCCTCAGAACGATTTCCGCTGCGACTCTTGCGTCTTCTCCGGCGTCGTGGTGGCGAAAATGAATCCCGAGGTCCCGGGCAATATTCTCGAGATTGTAACCCCTAAGGGCGTATTTATCCGGCCAGGCGCGTCGCGCTACCTGCGCACTGTCAATCCAGGTTCCGTAACGAAGAGATTTTCCACATTCTTCAAATGCTTTTGAGATTGCTCGGCGGTCAAAGAATGTATGGCTTACGACGATTTCTCCCAAGTGTCGCGCGATCTTGCCGTACAATTCTTCAAACCGCGGGCAGCCACTTACCATCTTCTGGTCTATGCCGTGTATGGCGATATTGTACGGATCAAAAAAGTCATGCGGATCAACAAGCTGCGTCCATACCTCTTTGATCTCCGCTGATCTTACCACCGCGATTCCCACTTGGCAGATGCTTGAAACGTTTGAATTCGCGGTCTCGACATCGACGGCAACGAAATCCAGATTTTTACTCGCGGGGAGATAGTTTTTTCCGTTTTGCCCGCGGGGCGTTTTCGGATTTCCGGCTTTTTTCATTCTCCTACATTATGAACCATAATCGGCTCTCTTTCAGCGGTGTTTCTTCCGCTTCGGCGTTTTCGGGCTTTAAACTCAGATTATATTGTTTATAATCTTCCGAATTAAAAGTTTTTCCGGAGGCGTAAGGTGCCGTTATACGAATATGAGTGCGACAGTTGCATGGAGAGTTACAATACGGACATAGACAGTCTGGTCGCCAAGCTTACCAAGACAAACGCAAAGAAGATTTTCAAGCAGAACCGCAACTTCTGTTATGTTGAAGTCACAAGCGACAAGAGCGGAAAACTGTTTTTCGAACTGGGGGAAAGGGGCGTACGCGGCGCGAGGAGGTTTCGTTACAAGCTAGATAACGGAAAGGTCCTTTACCTTGAGCTCAAGGACTTCCGCTTCGATCACCTTGTGTACGGAGATGACGACCAGGATGAAGTCAAATGCCCTCTCTGCGACGATTCCGAGACAGTGAGAAGGGTCTTTTCCACTTTCAAGGCCATATTCGACGACAAGAATAAAAGAGCTCCGGGTCCCGGGGATGAGCTTAGATGGCATCTTGAATACAAACAGCAAAAGGATGAAGAAATAGCGAGCGACTGGGTAGGGCAGGATCACCTGAACCAGTATTTCAACAGATAGGAGACGCAAATGCCCCTCTATGAATTTGAATGCATCAAGTGCAGACGCAACGTTGAGAAATCACTGAAGGCTCTTGAGAGAAAACGAGACACGGAGACCGTAAAAAACCTTGTCGAGAAATATGACAACATAAACGCCATAGAAGTTATCGACCTTGAGCGCGAAGAAATAGTCGCGAAGCACGGAAGAAGGGGAAAAGATTCCATATTCAACGACTTTTACCTTAAGGACGGAGCCCTGCTTGCGCTTTTCAACATGCGAAACTACAGGTTTTCCGAGCTTATATACGAAGAGGGGGACGAGAAAAACGTAAAGTGCTACTGCGGGGAGAAAAAGAAAGTGGAGAAAGTTATCTCGACTTTTGCTTTTACCAAGGACCTCTCAACCAATATGCCGAAGCCCGATCTCTCGAACCTGCCGCCTTCGGTTAGAAACAGAACTTACATAGGAGATTACATAGAGGAAAAGGACAGGCCTAAAAAGCACAGACCTCCCAAGGGAAAAAGGCAGTAGGGTCCTGTCCAGCCTTCCAGCGCTTCTGTGTGCTACTTCTTCTGCGCGTACTCTTCTTTGCGCCTGCCGAACCTTCTCTCAAGTTCATCCGATATGTCCTGAGGCGAAAGACCCGCTTCGCAGAGAAGCACCATGGAATGGAACCACAGATCGGTAAGTTCGTAGACGAGTTCGTCTTTATCCTCATTTTTCGCGGCTATTACTACTTCGCCGGCCTCCTCTCCGATTTTTTTAAGTATCCTGTCAACTCCGCCCTTAATAAGGCCGCTCACATAAGAGCCTTCCTTGGGGTTCTGCTTCCTGTCTTCTATTACGGAAAACACCTTTCTGAGTGAAGCTTTCTCGAACACGGGGGCAGCTTTTTCTTCCATGTCCCCGGATCTGTAAAAACATGTCGGCTTTCCGGTGTGGCAGGCTGCTCCGGTCTGCTCCACGGTTATTAGCACCGTATCGCAGTCGCAGTCAACGAAGATTTCCTTTACGTCCTGAAAATGGCCTGATTCTTCCCCTTTGTTCCAGATCTTTTTTCTTGATCTGCTCCAGAAGTGGGTCCTTCCGGTCTTGACGGTCATCTCGAGAGCCTCTTTGTTCGCATATGCGAGCATGAGCACCCGCCCGCTTGAACTGTCCTGCACTATTACGGGCAAAAGGCCTTCGTCGTTGAACTTGAGTTCTTCTAGTTTCATATAATCCCCTTTCCTAATCCATCGGGTTTTCATTCCGTTTGAAGTACGTCAAGATAATAATTGCAAAGCTTCCGTTGTCAAAGAACTGACAGGGCGGGGAAACCGGCATATTGAGGCTTCGGATCGGCTGTTCTCTCCCCCCGAAGCTTTTTTCTGAATTGCTGTTGATTTCGGGTGTATAACTGTAAGACTGCTGTTCGCGGGGAGGAATTGCATCTGTGTTTTTGAGAAAACAGCTTGTTCATGGTTCAGGGGTTCTGCTTTTCGCCCTTCTGCTTTTCGCTATTGGTCTCGTGCTCTACGGCGATTCGGGACGTGTGAGTTTTGAACATGGTGTCGCAAGCGGCGACCCTCTGGATGACAGGATTATTCTCTGGACGAGAGTCACTCCGCAGGAATCCCAGAGAAAAGTCAGGGTGAGGGTCGAGGTTGCTTCGGATGAGAAATTCGAAAGCCTTGTTTACAGTTCTGTTAAGAGCACTACGGCCAAGAGCGATTACACCGTCAAGGTTGATGTCGAGGGCCTTTCGGCAGGAACGGCTTATTACTACCGTTTTCGCTCAGGTGAGACCGCATCCGTTATCGGCCGTACCAAGACCTTGCCCAGAGGCGATGTGGATTCGGTCAGGCTGGCGGTGTTTTCATGCGCAAACTATCCTACTTCTCATGGCGGTTACTTTAACGTTTACGGCCACGCGGCGGAAACGGCTGACATCGATGCCGTGGTACACCTCGGCGATTATATCTACGAGTACGGCAAGGCGCCGGATTCCGGGAACGATAATTCCCAAGGAGCCGGAAGGGACTTTCCGGAATACAGCGATAAGGAAATCCTGACGCTTGACGATTACCGAAGGCGCTACGCCCTATACAGAACTGATCCGCAGCTTCAGGCCCTTCATGCCACACATCCGTTCATCGCCGTCTGGGATGATCACGAGGTTGCAAACGACGCTTATGTGGGGGGTGCCCAAAACCACAACGAAGACGAAGGGAGCTTCGATGCGCGCAAAGAGGCTGCGCTTCGGGCCTATTACGAGTGGATGCCGGTTCGCCCCGTAAAAGAGAATGATTCCGGGCGGGTCTACCGCAGTTTTTCTTTCGGGAACCTAGTTGAACTTTTAATGCTCGATACCCGCCTTGCCGGACGGGAAAAACAGCTTAGTTACAAGGATTATCTTGACCCGGATACCGGTTTCAACGCCCGGAGTTTTCGTGAGGACATTGGTTCTCCCGAACGAACCCTGCTCGGTCGGGATCAGCTTGTCTGGCTTCAGGGGGAGCTTGCTGACTCAACCGCCGCTTGGCAGGTTCTGGGTCAGCAGGTGCTTATGGGCAGAATGAACGTTCCGGCTGAAATAATTCCCCATCTGGGCGATCGCACACCGCAGGTCGCGGATCTTATTGATGAACTGACCGGGATTAAGGAGCGGGTGTTGCGAGAAGATCCTTCCGTGACTAAGGATGAGCGGGACCGTGTAAACACTGTGCTTCCCTATAATCTTGATGCCTGGGACGGTTACCCTGCAGAACGCGAAGCGGTGTTAGGCGCGGCTTACGGAAGGGATAGGAACTTGATAGTGCTTGCCGGGGATACGCATAACGGGTGGGCAAGCAATCTCAAGGATGCGGCAGGTAATCAGGTGGGCGTCGAGTTCGCCACCGCGTCTGTGTCCTCGGGGGGTCTTGAGACTTATCTGAAACTTGAACCGGAGCAGGCCGAGGAATTTGCCCGGGATCTGGAAGTGCTGGTCAACGGTCTTGTCTACTCAAACACAAAGGATCGCGGTTATATGATTGTCAGTTTTACTCCGAAAAGGGCCAAGTCGCGGTGGATATATGTGGATACAGTCAAGCATCCGGAATTCAGGGAACTAACTTCAAGTGGAAAGGCCCTTGGTGTGCTTCCCGGAGTGGGAAATCGTGAACTTGTTCCTGTTGGTAATTAGGCTAGAGCATTTTGGTCAGGGAAAGTATCAAGGCGGGATTAATTGACATTACCGTGAAGAGTCGAATGATATAGGGTATAATATTCAGGTTAGGTACTGATTAAGGAAGGTAACAATCCATGGCCAGAATTACAATTGAAGACTGCTTAGAGAAAGTTGAAAACAGGTTTGCTCTCTCCATCGCAGCGATGAAAAGAGCAGGCCAGATATCCAAGGGAGCTACCGTGGTGGCGTCTGAGAACGATGACAACAAACATGTTGTTTCGGCGTTAAGAGAGATAGCTGAAGGAAAGGTAAACGTCATATATCCCAAGGATAGAGATAATTACTGATTGCGCACGTAGCCCCGTGCGGTTTTAACCCGCGCACGGCGAGGTAACCATCTTTTCATGCTCTCGGTAGGCATAGACGCGGGAGGAACTTTCACCGATTTTGTTTTCTTCGATGGAAAGGAAATATCGGTAAACAAGGTTCCTTCCACTCCCCGCGATCCTTCGATAGCAGTACTGAACGGGCTTAAAACCCATCCCGTTGAGTTCTCCCATATATCGGAAATCATTCACGGAACCACCGTGGCCACGAATGCTCTTTTGGAACGGGAAGGGGCAAAGACCTGTCTTATTACCACAAGGGGTTTCGAAGACGTAATCGAGATCAGGCGGCAGAACAGGGAGAAACTGTATGATCTGCTATGGAGTCCGGCCGTCCCTCTTGTGTCACCGGAACTCAGGTTCGGGGTTTCCGAGAGAACGGATTATCGCGGTTGTGTGCTTGTCTGTCCGGATGAAGCAGAAGTGGAGAAAATAAAGGAGGAGATATCTTCTCTCGGTATTGAGGCGATAGCGGTTTGTTTTCTCCATTCGTATGCAAACCCCGAGAATGAACGCAGGGTTGCGGCCGTGCTTTCCGAACTCGGTATCCCGATTACCCTCTCCTCTGAGCTTGTCGCGGAATTCAGGGAGTATGAGAGAACTTCGACGACGGTTCTTAATTCCTATCTGATTCCAAAAGTGAACAAGTACATGCGTTCGCTCTCCCGTACCCTCGGGGAAAAATCTCTTTCCATCATGCAGTCAAACGGTGGGGTTATATCTGCTGAGCAAGCGGCCGAAGAACCTGCAAAAATAGTTCTTTCCGGTCCCGCCGGGGGGGTGGTCGGGGCGTTTGAGATATGTGCGCTCTCCGGGAGAGAGAAAATTATTACCTACGACATGGGTGGAACTTCGACAGACATATCCCTTTGCGACGGCAAAATAAGCTTTACGACCGAGAACACCCTGGGAGGCGTTGCGCTTAAGGTGCCGATGATAAACATCTCGACCATAGGGGCCGGAGGCGGTTCAGTCGCTTACATTGCCGACGGGGGCATTCTTAAGGTCGGCCCGCGAAGCGCCGGCGCTGATCCCGGCCCCGCGTGTTACGGGAAAGGCGTTCTGCCGACCGTAACAGACGCCAATATAGTTCTCGGGAGAATGGACCCCGGCTGGTTTCTGGGTGGCGAGATGAATATATACCCCGAAAGGTCATTTGAAGCGATTCGCTCTCTCGCCCCGGATCATGCCGCGGAGGAAGTCGCCGAATCCGTAATCAGGATTTCAAATTCAAACATGGAAAAGGCCCTCCGCGTGATATCGGTCGGTAGAGGCTACGATCCGAGAGAATTTTCGCTTGTTTCATTCGGCGGCGCGGGAGGTCTTCATGCCTGCGAGCTTGCCCGCTCCCTTGGTATACGAGAGGTCGTGTTTCCCCGAAATCCCGGTGCTCTCTCCGCCTACGGGATGCTTCTTGCCGACTCTTTCAAGGATTACGGAATCACGTTTTTCTCCTCAGCGGATGAGGACCATCTTGTGGAGACGGACCGAAAATTCGCGGATCTCGAAAAGCTCGCGCGCGAAGACCTCGAAAGAGAGGACCTAAGGTTCGAAAAGCGTGTCGATGCGAGGTACCGAAGGCAATCCCATGAACTGACTGTTTCCTATAGTGATTCCATAGCTTCGGATTTTCACCGCGAGCATGAGAGAGTTTACGGATACAGGAAGGAATCTTCCGTCGTCGAGATCGTGACCCTGAGACTCAGGGCCTATATGCCGGAGCGAAAAATAGATATTCTTCCCGTTTCTGCTGTGGAGGCGGAGCCCCGGTTCTTTACAAAGGATGTGATTTTTGAGGGCAAGAGCATTAAGGCCGGATGCTGCGAAAGGGAAGGACTACGGCCGGGTTTTCAACTTGCAGGTCCCTGCGTTCTTTACGAGAGAACCGCCACTGCTTTTATCCCTCCCGATACCGCCTGTGAAGTGGACGATTACGGAAGCGTTATAGTGACCCTCGATCCGTAGTTTCTTCGGGAATTGCCAACTTAAGCGGTCGAGACGCAAAATGCTGTCTTCAAGGAAACGGTGGAGTCCCTTTATTATCGAATGCTCGGTTTTTTCTGTATTTCCTGGACTCTCCGGATAACCGGCGTGAGAAGATATCGATTCACGGAGCGTTACGCTCCGCCCTCTCAAGAAAAATCCGCGGATTCTGATGCCACTGCGCAAAGCCTATACTGCCGCCGTCCGTAAGGCAGTTTATCAGCTTGTCCATTATCCCGCGCAAACTGTCGCCTTCCGGCGTATGGGGATAGCTGAAAGCAATGTCCTCGGAATTGTCCCGCTCAACGGCCGTAAC
Organism: Candidatus Dadabacteria bacterium; assembly: GCA_026705445.1. NCBI lineage: Bacteria > Pseudomonadati > Thermodesulfobacteriota > Candidatus Dadabacteria > Candidatus Dadabacteria bacterium. Next base: position 12,045 of record JAPPAR010000009.1, on the reverse strand, counting down.
CCGCAATTCTCCGTTGGAATTGTCGGCCGCGTGCTGGTTGCCGACTTCGCCCCGGGCGACGGCGTCCACCACAGCGTCGGTTACCGCCTCAATCTGCTCGTTCTCGGAGGAGAAGTATTGAATCTCGGGGATGTCGTCGCCGGGCCCTACCAAGCGCTTGCGGGTTTCAATGCCCGGCGTTGTCGTTGACTCGGAAGCTGTAATCCTGTGGCTCTGTTCCTCCGTCGTCAGTGTTGTGTCGTCCTCAAGCGTGATGATCGTACCTGGCCGCAGGTAGCCTCGGGCATCGGCGATTTCGGCAAGCTGCAGCAGGCGGCTCTCTCCGGTCGTGCCCTTCAGCAGGCCGACGGTGTGGGAGCTGACGAGGTCGTCGTGGCTGTTAATGCTGGATTCGTTGCGCACCAGCAATGATTGAAATATCTTCACGTGGCCATCGCCGAAAGTAATCAGGGGTTTTTCCCTCTCGCGGTCGCCCTGAGCATAGCGTCGGTCCGGCAAGACTGTAATCCCGCCTCCAACCATGTCGAAAGGGTTGTGGGGGTCGGCGGCGCTTAGCAGCCAGATGCCGGAGAACTCTTCACCGATACCGATGGGCCTGAACTGAAGCCATTCCCCGCTTAATTCGTCGACCGCTTCAATTAAGGAAGGCTCGTAGCCAAGCGGACGATGAAACGCCGGGTCGCTGCGGTCCTGAGTATCCGCGTAGCTCATCGGCTCAAAATCGGTATAAAAGCCGTAAACGACATTTCTCGGGTCGGACGCCAGATCATTGATCACGCTGCCCATATCCGCGCAAGCGGCGTCAATTGGCCCGGGGTCACTGTCGTTACCGCCACAGCCCGCCGCAAGCAGGACCAGGCCGCAAAAGACGGCAAGCGGCAGATGATTACGGGTGGTCTCCAGTATTGAACAGATCATTCTTACGTCTCTCGCACTTCGGGGTTTCGGCCTCCGGAAAGATAAAACGCCTGAAGGTAGCCTAGCGAAAAGAATGGAACATTCAATCTGTCGATGGCTATGTTGCGCGAATTGGAGGTCCAAACTTCAGATTGTCCGGGTGAACAGAGATTCGATCGGGGGGCTTGTTTTCGCTGAATTGATAATATTTTTTTATCTCCAAACCTAGGCCCCTTTTTATGAAAATGCCGTTTTCATTCAGGCGAGGGATAGCGTACCCTAAAATGGGGAAAGGGTGAAGCTTAACGGTTGATAGTTCTCTTTTCTTGATGGACGCGATGGACATTCGAGAAGAAATAAGAAAGGTCTTGGATCCTCCGGGGACCCTCCTTGATCCAGGTGGGGAATTCTTGGTAGCTGCCGTGCTGGTTATGCTCTGCGAGCGGGGCGGAAATTATGGAATATGGTTTATAAGAAGAACCGAATACAGGGATGACGCTTTTTCAGGTCACGTGGCCTTTCCGGGGGGAAAGAAAAAGCAAAGTGACGCGACTCTTGTTGATACGGCTTGCAGGGAGGCTGGAGAGGAGCTTGGTTTTGACGCCGGGAAGGAAGCAGAGATTCTCGGGGAAATGGATTTCGTGCGTCCCTACACTCCTTCTGTCAGACAGTATGCGGTAAAGCCTTTTGTAGCGATGATAAATGACGAAGTGGGGTTTGTTCCCAATTATGAGGTATCAGAATTTTTCTGCGTCCCGGTTTCCCACTTGGTTAACCCAGAAAACAGGGATGTAAGGGAAAGAAGACGTGATGGGAAGATAATAGATGATTACGTGTTTGCTTACCGCAATCACATAATATGGGGACTTACGGGGAGAATACTTAATGAATTCTTCAAGAAAACTTCGGCGTGTCTCACGATGTGAGATAATATCGGGAGTTTTTCATGCATCTTGATTCCTACTTCAAACTTTTATTTGTGTCCGTTGTTTGAATCTAACTAACATAAAATTCCATTTATGTCAGTTGTTCTCTTGTAAATTCCATCTGTGTTAGTTATTTTGATTTAACTAACATAAATCATGAATTACGTTAGTTAAGAGTTTTTCATGGAGAAGAAAAAGCGCATTGGCACATATCTCAGAAGTTCAGTTGTAGCGGGAGAGCATTATGATTCCTATATTCCCAAGCCTCTGCCACCTGAACCGCCTCTTGACATGAGAGAACTCTACCCTTTGCTTGATCAGGCAAATGCGGCGCTGGGACGGCTTGACGGAATGAGTGCGGTTTTGCCTGACACGTCACTTCTTCTCTATATGTATATTCGTAAGGAGGCCGTGCTTTCTTCGCAGATTGAAGGGACGCAGTCTTCTCTATCTGATTTGCTGTTGTTTGAGACCGCAAAGGCTCCTGGTGTTCCCATGGGAGAAGATGTCGCCTCGGTCTCACGTTATGTCTCTGCCATGAAATACGGTATTGACCGCATGGAGGGACTTCCGCTCTCCTTGCGCCTTATTCGTGAAATTCATGCCAAGCTTATGGATAGCGCGTGGGATGGCCATGTGCGTCCCGGCGAGTTTCGCACTTCGCAGAACTGGATAGGGGGTTCAAGGCCTGGAAACGCGCGTTTTGTTCCGCCTCCTCCCGAGAAATTGATGGAGTGCCTCGGAAGCCTTGAGAATTTTCTTCATGACGACACGGTGAGATTACCCGTGCTCGTCAAGGCGGCGTTGGTCCATGTGCAGTTTGAGACTATCCATCCGTTTCTTGACGGAAACGGACGTGTTGGTCGATTGCTCATAACTCTCATTCTCGGCGCTCATGGAATTCTCAAGGAACCTCTTCTTTATCTGAGTCTCTATTTCAAAGTCAACCGTCGGGCTTACTACGATCACCTGCAATCCGTGAGAGAAACGGGAGATTGGGAGGCATGGATTGAGTTTTTTCTGGAAGGTGTGGTTGAGACAGCTGGTCAGGCAATGGAAACGGCGAAGGCTGTTAAGGACCTGTTCGAAAGGGATAAGACTCGCATTGAGGTGTCCGGCAGGTCGACTCCCGGGGTCTTAAAGATACATGATTGCCTCAAGCGCTTCCCCGTCAGTAATACGACCGGGATCAAAGAGTTTTGCGGAGTTTCGCTGCCCACTGTGCTTCGCTGCCTGCTGAGTCTTGAATTCCTGGGGATTGTAAAAGAGATTACGGGCAAGGACCGCCGTAAAATCTTTGTTTACGAAGAGTATCTTGATATTCTCAACCGGGGTACCGAACCGATTTTTTAGCCTGTTGCCCATGTGGAATCTTTTTCCTGATTTTATAATCTGGGTGTGACCCTTTTCCCGAAGTTGTATTTAAATCCGACGGATATTCATGTAGAATTCCACGGAATCCAAAAACGGCGGTGACCAAGAATCATGGCAGCGGTTAACAAGGCTATAATACTCGGCAATCTGGGAAGGGACCCCGAAGTAAGATATACGCCTGACGGAATGGCGATTACTACTTTTTCGGTTGCCACAACGGAAAAACGCAAGGACAGGGACGGAAATTCCCAGGAACAGACCGAATGGCACAGGGTAGTGACGTTCGGCAGGACGGCGGAGGTATGCGGCGAGTACCTTTCCAAGGGAAGCTCGGTTTACGTGGAAGGTTCAATCAGGACCCGATCGTGGGATGACAGGGAAGGCAACAAAAGATACACGACCGAAATTGTCGGGAGGACGGTTCAGTTTCTCTCCCCCAGAGGGGAAGGCGGAAGGCAGAGCCGCTCCGAGGCGCCTCCGCCCGAGGATGATTTCGCCTACGAAGAGGGCACTGGTATGACGGACGACGACGTCCCGTTCTGATTTTTCGGTTTTTACTGACACGTTAAGTCTATGTCTCTGGCCGTTATAATCCTGGCGGCGGGCAAGGGAGTCCGCATGAATTCGCAACTCCCCAAGGTGCTGCACCCAATCTTGAAAAAGCCCATGTTGCACTATGTCCTTGAGACGGCGCAGAAGATGGAGCCTGAGAAGATAGTGCTTGTCCTGGGATATGATTCGGAGCTTGTGAAGGAGGAGGTCTCGGATTATCCGGTGGAGACGGTCATCCAGGAACCGCAGCTTGGAACCGGGCACGCGGTTTTGTGCTGCGAGGATTCATTTCGGGATTTTTCCGGGGACATTCTCATACTAAGCGGAGATGTTCCCGCAATAAGTTCTTTTTCTCTGCGCGAGTTTACGGATTCTCACGTGAAAAACGGAGCGGACCTCTCATTAATGTCCACTCTGGTGGAGGAACCCGGCGGATACGGTAGGGTGTTGAGAAATGCCGGCGGGGAAGTGCTTCGCGTGGTTGAGGACAAAGATGCCACGGCTGACGAGAAGAAGGAAAACGAGATAAATGCAGGCGTTTACTGCGTGAATTCCTCTTTTCTCTGGGAGAGCTTGGGCGGACTTAGCAGTGAAAACAGCCAGGGGGAATATTACCTGCCAGGAATTGTGGATCTCTGCGTTTCCCGCAAACGCAGACTTTTGGCCTTTAGCTTGGCGGATTCAAAGGAGGTGTCCGGAGTGAACAGCAGAGAGCAACTCGTCGAGGCGGAAAAAACCATGAGACAGGCAATAAACCGCCGCCACATGGAAAACGGGGTTACCATAGAGGATCCCGAAACCACCTACATATCAGACTCTGTCAGCATAGGGAGGGATACAACCGTGTGTCCCAATACCTATATTTACGGCGAAACCAGTATAGGCGATGGTTGTCGCATAGGACCGTCTGTATACATTGAAGATTCACGTATAGGAAACAATGTCGAGATAAGGTTTTCTTCGTATCTTACGGGGTGTGAAGTCGAAAACGGCGTCGTGATGGGTCCTTTCTGTCACCTGCGGCCCGAAGCCAGGATAAAAGACGGGGCCAAGATCGGCAATTTCGTTGAGATAAAGAAGTCGGAAATAGGGGTTGGCTCCAAGGTCCCGCATCTTTCCTACGTGGGAGATGCCGATATCGGCGACGGAGTTAATATCGGTGCCGGAACCATCACCTGCAACTATGACGGGGTAAACAAGCACAGAACCGTGGTCGAGGATCGCGCTTTCATAGGAAGCGACACCATGCTTGTTGCGCCGATCAGGGTTGGAAAAGATGCTACTACGGCCGCGGGTTCCACGATAACGAAAGATGTTTCCCCGGGTGCTCTGGCCATAGAACGTGCCGGGCAGAAGGAAATAACCGGCTGGGCGGAGAGAAAAGGGGTAAAGAAGAGGAGATCCTGAAATGTGCGGAATAGTGGGATACGTGGGAAGTTCGGATAGAACCAAAAGCGTTCTCTGCGAGAGCTTGGGGAGATTAGAGTACAGGGGTTACGATTCTTCCGGGATATGCTTTGTCGAAAACGGCCGCTCCCGCGTCATAAGAAGCAAGGGAAAACTTGAAAATCTTTTCACCAAGCTAAAAGACTGCGAAGTGACCTCTTCACTCGGCATCGCTCACACCAGATGGGCCACCCACGGCGATCCCTCGGAGCGAAACGCCCACCCTCAGGTATCCGGTCCGATAAGCGTAGTGCATAACGGAATAGTGGAGAACTACCCCGAGCTTAAGGAGGAACTTGTTGCCGCAGGTTATGAATTTTGCTCCGATACCGATACCGAAGTCATCTGCCATCTGATCCGCGATTTTACGGAAAAAGGAAACTCCCTTCTTGAGTCAACGAGAAAAGCCTTTGAGAAAATAGAGGGCTCTTACGCCGTGGCGGTCATGTCGGATACAGAACCCGGGAAGATAATCGCCACCAGGCGTTTCTCTCCTCTTATAATAGCGCGCAACGGAAACGAATGTTTTCTGGCTTCAGACATCCCTGCGATTCTGCCCTACACGAGGGAATTTATTTTCCTTGAGGATAACGATTTCGTGGTTCTGGAAGAAAACGGCATTTCCGTAACCGACGCCGCCGGCAATGACGTTAGCAGAGACCCGACGGTTGTGGACTGGGACCCTTCGGTAACTGAGAAGTCAGGATATCGCCATTACATGCTGAAAGAAATTTTCGAACAGCCCGCGGCCATCTTCGATACGCTTCGGGGGAAATTCACGGCGGACATGAGGAAAGTGGTTTTTGAGGACTTGGATCCCTCGCTTTTGCGAAACACGCAAAGAATCATTATCGCGGCCTGCGGCACTTCCTACCACGCTGCTCTTATAGGGAAGTATATGATAGAGGAAGTCGCGGGAGTGAACACTCAGGTGGAGCTTGCATCGGAGTTTCGACACCGAAATCCGGTCGTTGGCCCCGACACCCTTTTTATCGCGGTTTCTCAGTCGGGTGAGACCGCAGACACCTCGGAAGCGCTTCTAAAGGCCAAGGAACTCGGTATGAACTCAATCGGAATAACGAACGTTGCGCTGAGCAAAATCTCAAGAGAGTCTGACTGCGTCATAGCTACAAAGGCGGGACCTGAGATCGGGGTTGCCTCCACAAAGTCTTTCACGACGCAGGTAATGGCGTTCTATCTTCTTTCCGTATATCTCGCGATTTCAAGGAAGACGATTGATTCAAAAAGGGCTAGGCAGCTGATAGCCGATGCCATATCGGTTTCAAAACTCCAGCAGGAAGTTCTTGGGCTCGATGAACGTCTCAGGGAGCTTTCAAGAGATTTTTACGGTTACAGGAATTTTATATATCTGGGCCGGGGAATTAATTACCCCGTGGCCCTTGAAGGAGCGCTTAAGCTAAAAGAGATTTCATACATCCACGCCGAAGGATATGCCGCCGGGGAGATGAAGCACGGTCCCATAGCTCTTATAGACAGGAACATGCCCGTTGTGTTTATAGCTCCGGAGGAGGATGTATATTACAAAAAGCTCCTTGGAAATTTTCAGGAGGTAAAGGCCAGGGGAGGGCGAATAATTTTCATAACGTCGGATAGAGAGCTTCGGCTTCCCGACGAAAGGGACAGGAAGATAGTGATTCCGAAAAGCTCTTACCTTGTAAGCCCGATGGTATCGGTTATCCCCGTTCAGTTTATGGCTTATCACATAGCCAATATTCTGGGGACAGATGTTGATCAGCCGAGGAATCTGGCCAAGGTTGTCACGGTTGAATGATATCACGCCTTTGCCGGGCACAATGATATCCTTGCATCTAATTTTATAAGAGGTTTCAAATGAAAGTACTTGTCGTCGGAGGTGGCGGGAGGGAGCATGCGCTCTGCTGGAAAATAAGCCAAAGCCCTCTTGTGGAGAGAACCTACTGTGCTCCCGGAAACGCCGGGATAAGCCGCCATGCCGAGTGTGTGGCTATCGGCGTCGGAGATTTTGATTCGCTTGCGCAGTTCGTCAAGAAAGAGTCCGTGGATCTTACAGTTGTTGGCCCCGAGCAGCCTCTTTGTGAAGGAATAACAGATTCTTTTGAAAAAGAGGGTCTTTTGGTTTTTGGTCCCTCTAAAGCCGCGGCGGAGCTTGAAGGAAGCAAGATATTCTCAAAGAAACTGATGAAGAAATACGGAATTCCAACCGGAGAATATTCTGTGTTCACCGATCTCGGGCAGGCGATTGCCAAGATAGGGGAGAGCGAGCCCCCTTTCGTGGTGAAGGCAGACGGTCTCGCCGCCGGCAAGGGCGTTATCATATGCCACTCCCGCGAGGAGGGAGAGGACGCGGTTCGCTCAATGATGGAGCGCGCGGCGTTCGGCGAGGCAGGAACGAAGGTCGTGATAGAGGAATTTCTTACGGGCGAGGAAGCCTCTTTTTTCGCCTTCACAGACGGAGAGAACATACTTCCGCTTGAAACTTCCCAGGATCACAAGCCCATATATGACGGAGACAGGGGCCCGAACACGGGAGGAATGGGCGCGTATACCCCTGCCCCTTTGGTAACAGATGAGTTAAGGCGGAGAATAATTGACGAGGTTATGATTCCGACAGTGCGGGCCATGAAATCAGAGGGGAGAACCTACAAGGGGATTCTCTACGCCGGGCTGATGATAAAGGACGGCAGTTTCAAGGTGCTTGAATTTAACTGCCGCTTCGGCGACCCCGAAGCCCAGCCGCTTCTTATGAAAATGGATTCGGATATCGTTCCCGTTCTCTATTCAATAGCTAGGGGAGAGATGAGCACTGATCCCCTGCAATGGAAAGACGGCTTCTGCGTCTGCGTGGTTATGGCTTCAGATGGCTATCCCGGAAGCTACGACAAGGGGGTTCCGCTTACAAAAGCCGGGGACTTTGAGGATACCGCGGAAACGGTCGTTTTTCACGCGGGGACCGCTTTTTCCGGGGGCAGACTTGTTACAAGCGGCGGAAGAGTTCTCGGAGTCACGTCCCTTGGCGCCACCATAGAGGAATCAATAAGCAGGGCGTACAGGGCTGTTGACTCTGTTTCCGAGCAATGCCTGATTTACCGGACCGATATAGGAAAAAAAGCGCTTTCGCGGTCCGGTCTAAAGTAATTGCCGCAAGATTCTGAACCAGATTGCCGCTATTTAAACTTGCAATCGGACATACATCAGGGTTGCAATCAGATATGTTGGTTCGATGTGAGGAACCTACTCGGTTTCAGGTAACTCTCCAGTTCCGCTGTAGATCATACGTCCCTTGAAAGGGGCCCTTCACCTTGTCCACTGTTTCTCAAAAAGTTATAGAAAAGGTAGGAATGCTGCAGCCGATCAGTTGGATACATCTTCAAGGTGTGCATGGTAGCGAGGACAACGCGGCATATTTGGCTGGATTGGGATTGCAGGTAACCCCGAGATGGTTTCGGGCGCAGATACGAGGCCTCAACATCGGCATACGTTTGTCAGATGGCATAATTCTGTCATGGTAATATCCCTGAAAATCAGGCTGGCAAATTTCGACGTTCTGCTCGGAATGGACATGTTGCGCGGATGTCACCTGACGATTCATAATGATCTTTTTATTCTTGGTGTCTAAAGGGTGATTCCTTGTCTGACGCCCGTTGAATTTCCCGCTTGAAAATTTCTTGTTGAAAACCTGTTTTCTTTCTGTAGTATAGTCCTTCTTCTGATTTAAGGATTAGCGTTTTTTTTCCGTTTTCTTATTTGACATCGGCTCGCTAATAAGCTTATAATAGTCAGATTACCCAAATCAGGGAACAGGATGATTTTATGCCTACGATAAGCCAGTTGCTCAGCAAGGGAAGAGAGACGGCCAGAAAGAAAAGCAAGGCCAGAGCTCTTCAGAGGTGTCCCCAGCGAAGAGGGGTTTGCGTGAGGGTTTACACCACCACTCCGAAAAAGCCTAACTCCGCTTTAAGGAAGGTCGCAAGGATAAGGCTTACAAACGGCATAGAGGTCACGGGATATATCCCCGGAGAAGGACACACGCTGCAGGAACACTCAGTTGTGCTCGTCAGGGGGGGCAGGGTGAAAGATCTTCCCGGAGTGAGGTACCACATAGTCAGGGGAACTCTTGACTCGACCGGGGTTGAGAACAGAAGAAACGGGAGATCCAAGTACGGAGCCAAAAAGCCTAAGTAACGGGCGGGAAGCAGGAGATGGCGAGAAAAGGTAGAGCACAAAGAAGAAAACTGGCTCCGGATTCCAGAACCGGAGACCCTCTAGTCGCCAAGTTTATAAACAGCCTGATGTATGACGGCAAGAAGAGCAAGGCGGAAAAAATCTTCTACGATTCCCTTGACAAGATAAGCGAAAAAACCGGAAAGGACCCGCTTGAAGTGTTTCACGATGCTCTTGACAGGGTGAAGCCCTCGGTCGAGGTAAGGTCAAGACGCGTCGGCGGAGCTAACTACCAGGTTCCCATGGAAGTGAGTTCCTTCAGAAGGCAGTCCCTTGGGATCAGATGGCTCATAAATTCCTCCCGCTCAAGATCAGAAAAATCGATGGTAGACAAGCTTTCTTCGGAAATAATTGACGCCCATAACAACAGGGGCAACGCCGTGAAGAAGAAAGAGGATGTTCACAGGATGGCTGAGGCCAACAGGGCCTTTGCCCACTACAGGTGGTAATTCCCCGGAGGATTAAGGTGTCAGAACAGATATTTCCCATAGACAGGGTGAGAAACATCGGAATTGTTGCTCACATAGATGCTGGAAAGACCACTACTACTGAAAGAATACTTTTCTATACTGGCATAACCTACAAAATCGGCGAGGTGCACGAAGGCGCGGCGACCATGGACTGGATGGAGCAGGAGCGCGAAAGGGGCATCACCATTACTTCTGCTACCACTACGTGTTTCTGGAAGGACTGCAGGATAAACATCATAGATACTCCCGGTCACGTTGATTTCACCATAGAGGTTGAAAGATCGCTCAAGGTGCTTGACGGAGCGGTGGTTGTGTTTGACTGTGTCGGAGGAGTCGAACCTCAGACCGAGACGGTTTGGGGACAGGCCGACCGATATTCAGTCCCAAGAATGTGTTTTGTGAACAAGATGGACAGGGTCGGGGCGGATTTCTACAGAGTCGTGGATCAGATAGTTGAAAGGCTTAACGCCAATCCCGTGTGTCTTCAGATTCCCTGGTTTGACGGCGACGACTTCACCGGAATAGTTGACCTGATAAGGATGAAAATGGCGGTCTGGGACGGGGAAAGCCTTGGGGCCAAGTTTGAATTCATAGATATTCCCGAGAACACCAAGGAGCAGGCGGCCGAATACAGGGAGAAACTTATAGAGGCTCTTTCAGATAACGACGAGGAGATAATGGAGCTTTATCTCGACGGAGAGGATGTCCCCGAAGAGATGATCCGGAAATCCATAAGACGACAGACAATCGACGCGACCATAGTACCGGTTATGCTGGGATCGGCTTTTAAGAACAAAGGAGTGCAGCTCCTGCTTGACGCCGTTGTGGAATACATGCCCGCTCCCGTGGATCTGCCACCGGTAAAAGGCATTCATCCCAAAACCGATGAGGAAGTCGAAAGAAACCCCGACAAAGAAGAGCCCTTCTCCGCGCTTGCGTTTAAGATCATGTCGGACCCGTTCGTTGGCCAGCTTACCTACCTTCGGGTTTATTCAGGAAAGCTTAAATCAGGTACTACCGTCTACAATTCATCCAATCTTAAAAACGAAAAGATCGGAAGACTTCTTCGCATGCACGCGGAAAAACGCGAGGATATAAAAGAGGTTGAGGCTGGTGGTATAGCGGCCGCGGTTGGGCTTAAGAACACTCTTACGGGCGATACTCTGTGCTCGGATTCAAATCCCGTCATACTTGAGAGTCTTCATATCTCGGACCCGGTAATTTCGATTGCAATAGAACCTAAGTCAAACGCCGATCAGGAGAGACTCGGTCTCTCGCTTAGCAAGCTTGCCATGGAGGATCCTTCCTTCAAGGTGAAAACCGATGAGGAGACCCGTCAGACGGTAATTTCCGGCATGGGGGAGCTTCACCTTGAGATAATCGTCGACAGGCTTAAAAGGGAATTCAAGGTAGATGCGAACGTAGGGAAGCCTCAGGTTGCTTACAGAGAGACGATAACCAGCACTTCTCAAACCGAAGGGAAGTACATAAGACAGACCGGTGGGCGTGGTCAGTACGGCCATGTGAAGATAAGGGTGGAGCCTCTTGAGAGGGGCGAAGGATTTCAGTTCCACGATCAGATAAAGGGAGGGGTGATTCCCAAGGAGTTTATTCCCGCGGTGCAGAAAGGAATAGTCGAGGCCATGGATACTGGAGTTGTCTCCGGGTATCCGGTCGTCGACGTGGCGGTCACTCTTTACGACGGTTCTTTCCACGATGTCGATTCCTCGGAGATCGCTTTTAAGATCGCCGGTTCCATGGCATTTAAGGAGGCGATTCATAAATCTTCTCCGGTTGTGCTTGAGCCAGTAATGAAGCTTGAGGTGGTTGTTCCCGAAGCTCACATGGGAACTGTCATAGGTGATCTGAGTTCAAGGCGCGGAAGAGTAAGCAGTACGGAAATGAGAGGTGCTATGCAGGCGGTAAAGGCGGAAGTTCCGCTTGGCGAAATGTTCGGTTACGCGACCCACTTAAGGTCAATGACCGAAGGCAGGGGATTGTTCACTATGGAATTCTCCCATTATTTCGCCCTGCCCGCCAACATAGCCGAAGAGATAAAACAGGCAGCCAATGTCAGCTGATATTTTTATGTTCTTTTTAACAAGGAGGTCAACGAGAGATGTCTAAGGCGAAGTTTGAGAGGGGGAAGCCGCATTTAA